>CAMAJC010000008.1 GCA_945835425.1 uncultured Clostridia bacterium | reverse complement strand
GATTTCTTCACGACGACCTCTCCGTCGATGGATATCCTCATTTCCTCCAATCTGGAGAGACTCTTGTATCAGCTCTGCGGCAAGGATGACGCGACCATCCGCGACTGGTTTGGCAAGCTTTCTTCTGAGGGCGCTTATACTGTTTCCGACGACGTGAAAGCTAAACTCCAGGCTGAGTTCTGGGGCGGCTTCTGCGACGATGCACAAACGAAAGAAACCATTCACGACACCTTTGCCCAGTACAGCTACCTCTGCGACACCCACACCGCTGTCGCCGTCAAGGTTTACGAAGATTACACCCGCGAGACAGGCGATAAGACCAAGTGCATCATTGCCTCGACCGCTTCTCCTTATAAATTCAGCGACGCAGTCCTCGCCGCCATCACCGACGAAGAGATCCCCACCGATCCCTTTGCCCAGGCAGAAATGCTGCAGCGGATCTCCGGCATGGAGCCGCCTGCCTCGCTGATGGAGCTGAAAACCAAAGCTGTCCGCTTTACCGACTCGGTCGCCAAAGAGCAGATGGTCGACAAGGTCAAGGAGATGCTCCGCTGAACACCCATTTCCCGTCAACTGTAGAAAGGAACCATTCATGAGCCTGTTTGCCATTTCAGACCTGCATCTTTCGCTGGGCGTCGATAAACCGATGGACGTTTTCCGCGGCTGGGATAATTATGTGCAGCGGCTGGAGGAGAATTGGCAGAGACTCGTTCGTCCGGAGGACACGGTCGTGATCGCCGGGGATATCTCCTGGGGGCTGGACCTGTCGGAAACGGTGGAGGACTTCCGCTGGATCGACCGGATGCCCGGCCAGAAGATTCTGCTGAAAGGGAATCACGACCTCTGGTTTTCCACCAAAACGAAGGTGGAAAAGTTCTTTGACGAAAACGGCTTTTCCACCCTGCATATCCTGTTCAACAACGCCTACCGGTATGAGGATTATGTGATCTGCGGTACCCGCGGCTGGATGAATGATCAGACCGATAAAAAGGTCTTAAACCGCGAGTGCGGAAGGCTCCGGCTCTCTCTGGAAGAAGGGAAGAAGCTGGGCGGCACGCCTCTTGTTTTTCTTCATTATCCGCCGGTGTACGGCAGCGGGGACTGCCCGGAAATTCTGGAAGTCCTCCTTTCCTACGGCGTAAAACAGGTCTATTACGGCCATATTCACGGTTATTCATCCGGTTATGCGATCAATGGAGAGCGGGTCGGCATTGATTTTCGACTGCTTTCTTGTGATTTTCTCCAATTTGCCCCGAAAAGAATCGGTTAATATGCAGGAAACAGATAAAAATCTGCGAAACCACTGGCTTTTTTTCAGCGTTTGTGGTATAATGTCCCTTGCGTGTTAAGTAAATCATGTCCGTGGGATACGGTCATTGACCCTTACCCCGCGGAGAATAAAATAGGAAGGATGTTCCCAGATGTTAGTATCCAAAAATGCTACTGAAACCAACAAGTACGAACTGATCGTATCGATTCCCGCTGATGAATTTGCAGTTGCCTGCGACAAGGTTTTCAAAAAGAGAGCAAAACAGTTCCAGGTCCCCGGCTTCAGAAAAGGCAAAGCCCCCAGAAAGACCATTGAGAAGCTGTATGGCGAAGGCGTTTTCTTTGAAGAGGCTGTAAACGACGCTGCTCCCGCTGCTCTGCAGGCTGCTTATGAAGAGTCCGGCCTGGAGATCGTTGTCAGACCCGAAGTCGAGGTCACCGCTGTCTCCAAGGAAGAGGGCGTTACGATGAAGGCGATCTGCATCGTAAAACCCAACGTCACCGTTAAGGACTACAAGGGCATCAAGGCTTCCAAGGACGTCGCTCCCGTCACCGACGAGGAAGTTAATGCTGAGATCGACAGAATGCGCAACCGCAACGCCCGCACCATCACTGTTGAGGGCCGCGCTGCTGAGATGGGCGATATCGTCAACATCGACTTTGAAGGCTTCGTAGACGACAAGGCTTTCGAGGGCGGCAAGGCTGAGAGATTCAACCTGACCCTCGGCTCCGGCCAGTTCATCCCCGGCTTTGAAGATCAGATCGTCGGCCACAACGTCGGCGACGAGTTCGACGTAAACGTCACCTTCCCTGAGGAATATCAGGCTGAGGAACTGAAGGGCAAACCCGCTGTCTTCAAGTGCAAACTGCACGAGATCACCGCTAAAGAGCTGCCCGAGCTGGACGATGAGTTCGTTAAAGACGTTTCCGAGTTCGACACTCTCGACGAGCTGAAAGCTGACATCACTGCTAAGCTGACCGCCAGCAAGGAAAATGCTGCCAACACCGCTTTTGAGAACACCCTGATCGACGGCGTTATCGCCAACATGGAAGGCGAGATCCCCGAAGAGATGTACGAAGCAAGAGTTGACGAGATGATCCAGGACTTCGAGTACCGTCTGTCCTCTCAGGGCATGAGCCTCGATGTTTACATGCAGTACACCGGCATGAACATGGATTCCATGCGCGCTTCCTTCAAGGAACAGGCTACCAGACAGGTCAAGGTCGCTCTGGCTCTGGAGAAGATCGTTGAGGCTGAAGGCATCACCGCAACCGACGAAGAGGTTGAGGAAGAGGTTGCCAAACTGGTCGAGCAGTACAAGTCTCAGAACATCACTGCTGAGCAGATCAAGTCCGCTATGGGCGAACAGCTCAAGAACGACATTGCCCAGAAGAAGGCTGTCGAACTGATTAAGAGCACCGCTGTTGCCGAATAATTTCAGAAGAATTCACGGAAACGTTCCAATTTCCCCTATAAATTCTTCATGATTTTCGGTCAGAATAGGAGACATAGACAGCGTACATTGGGGTGGGGCTTTCTGCCTCACCCTTTAGCTGTTTAACGGTTTGTCCGGGGCAGGAGGGAGAACCTGACCCATGGAAAGCTGTTCATTTTATGTCAGGAGGATTTCAATATGAGTTATATGCCTTATGTTGTCGAACAGACCGGACGCGGCGAGCGTTCTTACGATATCTTTTCCCGTCTGCTCAATGACCGGATTGTCATGCTCTGCGATGAGGTAAACGACACCTCCGCGAGCCTTGTTGTCGCGCAGCTGCTGTATCTGGAAGGCCAGGACCCCGACAAGGATATCCAGCTGTACATCAACAGCCCCGGCGGCAGCGTTACGGCCGGCCTCGCGATCTACGATACCATGCAGTACATCAAGTGCGACGTATCCACCATCTGCATCGGCATGGCTGCTTCGATGGGCGCGTTCCTGCTCTCCAGCGGCGCCAAGGGCAAGAGAATGGTTCTGCCCAACGCGGAGGTCATGATCCATCAGCCCTCCGGCGGCTCCCAGGGCCAGGCCACCGATATCATGATTCAGGCCGCCCATATCCAGCGCACCAAAGAACGTCTGAATAAGATTCTGGCGGATAACACCGGCAAGCCGATCGAGCAGATCGCCGCCGATACCGAGCGCGACAACTGGATGACTGCCGCACAGGCTGTCGAGTACGGCCTTGTGGATAAGGTTATTGAGAAGCGCTGATCCTGCTGCTTGGCCGGATGAAGTCCGGTAAAGCCCGGGAACCCGTAAAAACAGAAAGGAACTAAAGTTATGGCTGATTACAGCGACAGCAATATCCGGTGCAGCTTTTGCGGCAAACGGGATCACAATGTCCGTCGGATGCTGCACGCCGGAAGTGCGAATATTTGCGACGAGTGTGTCGGTCTGTGCTATCAGATGCTGGCGGACGAGGGGCTTTTCCCTTCGGTCGCGGACGCGGAGTATAAATCGATGGATCTGGACGAGATCAAGCTGCTCAAGCCCACTGAGATCAAGGCGGTGCTGGATCAGTATGTGATCGGCCAGGATAAGGCCAAGATCACCCTTTCGGTCGCAGTATATAACCACTACAAGCGTATCCTGCACGCCGACGAGGACGACGATGTCGAGCTGCAGAAGAGCAACGTCCTGCTCCTCGGCCCGACCGGCGTCGGCAAGACGCTGCTGGCCCAGACGCTGGCGAAGATTCTAAACGTGCCCTTCGCCATTGCCGATGCGACCACCCTGACCGAAGCAGGCTATGTAGGCGACGACGTTGAAAACGTTCTGGTGAGACTCCTGCAGGCCGCGGATTTTGACGTAGAAGCCGCCGAGCACGGTATTGTCTATATCGACGAAATTGACAAGATCACCCGCAAATCGGAAAACGCTTCAATCACCCGCGACGTCAGCGGCGAAGGCGTCCAGCAGGCGCTTTTGAAGATCATCGAAGGCACGATTTCCAACGTCCCGCCGCAGGGCGGCCGCAAGCATCCCCATCAGGAGATGATTCAGGTCGATACCCGCAACATCCTCTTTATCTGCGGCGGCGCGTTTGAAGGCATCGACAAGGTCATCGAAAAGCGCACCGATTCTTCGACCCTGGGCTTCGGGGCCGATATCCGCAAGAAGAAGGATCTGTCCAAGGGCGAGGTGCTGAAAAACCTGATTCCGGACGATCTGGTCAAATTCGGCCTGATTCCGGAGCTGGTCGGCCGTCTGCCGGTCGTAACGACTCTGGAAGACCTCAGCGTCGACCAGATGGTCCGCGTCCTCAAAGAGCCGCGCAACAGCCTCCTCAAGCAGTACGTCCATCTCTTTAAGCTGGACGATGTCGACCTCGAAATGAGCGATGACACCCTGCGCGTCATCGCCGAAGAGGCAATCAAGCGCAAAACCGGCGCCAGAGGTCTCCGCGGCGTTATGGAAGATACCCTCAACCAGCTGATGTTTGAGGTTCCTTCCGACCCCACTATCGCTAAAGTCACCATCACCCCCGAAACCGTCCGCACCGGCGCCGCTCCCATCATCGAACATCGGTAAGAGGGAGTTACGTCCAGCTTTTGAAAGAAGCTGCGTTATCCTACGGATAACAAAAACTTTCTTGTTCGCGTGATGTCTGCAGGACATCGAATCGCATCCGGCTACACCATCCGCTCGTCTGTTATTTATTTTGCCTGAGTGGTCGCGCCGGGTAGAAAGCGATATGTTGGGACATATAAAAACAATGAAAAACAGCTGTATCCTGAAAAAATGGGATACAGCTGTTTTTGTTATTATGATTATCGATTGTCACTTGCCATAGTAGCAAAATATTCTTTGTTCCGACAATTACCAGCTGCCCGGCGCGACCACTCAGTTTGAACATTTCTCGAACGAGCGGATGGCGTAGCCGGAGCGATCAGCGCGGACAAGAAAGTTTCGCCCAGCCTTTTCAAAGGCTGGTTACGCTTTGCTTTGGTTTTCGCAGTAGATGCAGCGGTAGGTGTTGTGGGCGGTCAGTTCGAAGACGTGGTCGATGCCTTCCTCAATGGTGCAGATGCAGCGGGGGTTTTTGCAGCGGATAACGTTGGTGAGGCGCTTGGGGAGGGTGAGTTTCTTTTTCTCGACGATCTCGCCGCCCTTGATAAAGCAGACGGTGACGTGGTGGTCCACATAGCCCAGCAGGTCGAGGTTGAGCTGGATATCGCCCTCAATTTTGATAACATCTTTGCGCCCGTACCGTTCGCTTCTGGCGTTGCGGATCAGGACAACGGTGCATTCTGCCGCGTCCAGCTTTAAGAGGTTATAGATTTTCATGCCGTTGCCGACCTGGATATGGTCGATAACGATACCGTTTTCAATGCTGTCGATTCGGCGTGTCGTTTTCATCAGCTTGCTCCTTTCTCAGCAGGACGGCTGGTCAGCCAGCCCCAGAAGGGTCATGATCAGGGCCATACGGACGTAAACGCCGTTTTGCACCTGCTCAAAATACGCGGCTCTGGGATCGTCGTCGACCGGCAGGGTGATTTCGTTGACACGGGGCAGGGGATGAAGGACAGCCATATTTTCCTTGGCCAGCTTCATCTTTTCTTCGGTCAGGATGTAGCTGTCCTTGAGGCGGATGTAGTCCTCTTCGTTGAAGAAGCGCTCCTTCTGTACGCGGGTCATGTACAGGATGTCCAGCTGGGGCATAGCGTCCTCCAGGGAGGTGACTTCCTCATAGGGAATGCCCTTGGGCTGCAGCACCTCGCGGATGATGTAATCCGGGACGCGCAGTTCTTCCGGCGAGATCAGGATAAAGCGGATGCCGCTGTACCGGGAGAGAGACTTGATGAGCGAGTGGACCGTGCGGCCGAATTTGAGGTCGCCGCAGAGACCGATGGTCAGATTTTCCAGCCGTCCGAGCCGCCGTCTGATGGTCATCAGGTCGGTGAGCGTCTGGGTGGGGTGCTGATGTCCGCCGTCACCCGCGTTGATGACCGGGATTTTCGAGTACATCGAAGCCCGCAGCGGCGCGCCTTCTTTCGGATGGCGCATGGCGCAGATATCGGCGTAGCAGCTGATGACCCGGATGGTATCGGCGATGCTTTCGCCTTTCGCTGCCGAGCTGGAGTCGGCGCTGGAGAAGCCGAGGACGCTGCCGCCCAGATTCAGCATCGCCGCTTCAAAGCTTAAGCGGGTGCGGGTGCTGGGCTCATAAAACAGGGTCGCGAGCTTTTTGTATTTGCATACCTCCCGGTAGCGGGAAGGGTCCGCGGCAATGTCGTCCGCGAGCCCCAGGAGCTTATCCACCTCTTCAACGGAAAAGTCCAGAGGATCGATCATGTGTCTCATGTAACTGCCTCCTGTACATATTTTCTTCCATTATACACGTTTCCGGGACAAAAGTCCAGTATGCAAACCGGAAAAGTAACAGCTGCTCCGCCGGGGTTTGTTGGATAAAAGTGCAGGTGCTGGATGTATACAGGGAGGAAAGACTAAAAAAGGCTTGTCATGTGAGCCTTTTTAGTGCTATACTATAATAAATACGGCATGGAAGGGGGACGTGCGTGAAACCGCTCTGTATGCGGTTGGCCGGATAATATGGGCGGAATTTACGGCAAGATCCTGTTAGATAATTGACAAACGCATCGATGCAATCTATAATGGATATAGTTGTAATCGTGTTTGACCATATCCCCGTCTTTTCCGGATGGGGAAAGCATAAACAGCAGAAAGGATTGATCAAAAATGATCGTTAAGATTTGCGTAGGCAGCTCCTGCCACCTGAAAGGTTCCTACAATGTTATTCAAGCGTTCCAGCGGCTGATCGAGAATGAGGGCCTGCAGGATCAGGTTACCCTGAAGGCAGCGTTCTGCATGGGCCACTGCACCGAGGGCGTATCGACGATGTTTGACGACGAGTTTGTCGGCAACGTCACGCCTGAAAATGCAGTCGAAGTTTTCCAGAAGCACGCTATCGAAGCTCTGGGACGCTGAAAGAGAGGACGCATTCATGGAAGTATTACAGTTCACCAAGGCCAACTGCCGTGACTGCTACAAGTGTGTCAGAGAATGTCCGGTGAAATCCATCCGCGTCAAGGACCATCAGGCGCAGATCATCCGGGAGGACTGCGTCCTCTGCGGCCGCTGCGTACAGGTATGTCCGCAGAACGCCAAGGACGTCCGCGACGACGTTCCGCTGGTCAAGGAAAAGATCGCTTCCGGCCGGAAGGTCATTGCGACGCTGGCGCCGTCCTTTATCGCGGCCTTTGACGCCGCCGGTTTCCGTCCGATGGCAGAAGCCATGAAAAAACTGGGCTTTTACGAGGTATTCGAGACCGCGGTCGGCGCGAATATCGTCAAGACCCGGTATGAGCAGATGATCGAGGAGGGCAAGGAACTGATTATCTCCTCCTGCTGCCATTCGATCACCCGTCTGATCCAGCGCTATCATCCCGAATGTCTGCAGTATTATGCCGACGTCGTTTCCCCGATGGAAGCCCACGCCAAGCTGATCAAACAGCAGTACCCGGACGCCAGCATCGTCTTTGTCGGTCCCTGCATTTCCAAAAAGGACGAGGTCGAGCAGTACTGTGAAGGCGATGTCGACCTGACGATCACCTTTGACGAGCTGGAAAACTGGTTTGCGGATGAGGGCATCACCTTTGACAACCAGGATACCGATGACAGCCGTTTCCGCAGCCGTTTCTTCCCGGAACCCGGCGGCGTTATCAAGAGCATGCACCGCCGCTCCGATTTCCATTACATAGCGATTGACGGCGTTGAGAGATGCCGCGCGGCTCTGGACGAGATCGCAGCCGGTGGGCTGAAGGGTTATTTTATCGAGATGAACGCCTGCGAGGGCGCCTGCATCAACGGCCCCGGTATGCCCAAGAAACGCCGCGGCCACATCATGGCTCGTGTCATGGTCGAACAGGCCGCCGAGGGCAGCAAGGACTACGATGTTCAGCATGACCTCGACCTCTCGAAAGTCATGCTTCCCGAAATCCACCGCGACAATATCCCCGGCGAAGCGGAGATCCAGAAGATTCTGGCCCTCACCGGCAAGCATGGACCGGAAGATATGCTCGACTGCGGCGCCTGCGGTTATTCCACCTGCCGCGAAAAGGCAATCGCCGTATGGCAGGGCAAGGCCGAGCTGGAAATGTGCCTGCACTATATGAAGGAGCGGGCGGAAAGCTTCTCCGACCAGGTCTTTGAGTCCTCGCCCAACGGCATCATCGCGGTTGACGACCAGTTTGTCATCCGCCAGATCAACAAGGAAGCGCTGAACATGCTTTCGATCCCGGACGATGTGGAAGCGGTCGGCTGCGATTTCGGCGAATACTACGATATCCTCGAGCTCTTAAACGTCATGGAGACCGGCGAGAACATCATCAATATGCGCGGCCATCTGGACAGAAGCGATCTGTACGTCGACCGCACGGTCATGTTTGATAAAGAACATTCCAACTTCCTGATCTTCCTCAAGAACATCGACGCCGTCGTCAAGGCGGAGGATGCCGCAGCGGAACTGCGCCGCGAGACCATCCGCATCACCGACCAGGTAGTCGACAAGCAGATGCGCGCGGTACAGGAGATCGCGTCGCTGCTGGGCGAAACGACCGCTGAGACCAAGGTCGCCCTGACGATGCTGAAGAAGAGCATGCTGTGAGGTCCGGTATGAGATACTTTATTGAAAACAGTTATGTCAGCCTGAACAAGCATGATGAAGTGCTCTGCGGCGACCGCGTCGAGACCGCCTATTATAACGACACCCAGACGATGGTTCTGGCGGACGGTATGGGCAGCGGCGTCCGCGCCAACATCCTGTCCAGCCTGACCTCCAAGATCATCTGCACGATGATGTCCAGCGGCATGTCGGTCGAGGACTGCGTTGAGACGATCGCCGCGACCCTGCCGATGCGCAAGGACGTCATGGTTGCCTACTCGACCTTCACGATTCTGCAGATCACCGCCGAGGGCGAAGCTTATATGGTGCAGTTTGATAACCCGCTGGCAGTTCTCCTGCGGGACGGCAAAGCGGTCGAATACCCGGTCGAAGTGAACATCGTCGGCGACAAGACGCTGTACGAGACCCGGATGCAGGTCCAGCTGGGCGACACCTTCGTCATGTTCAGTGACGGCGTTTCCCACGCGGGCATCGGCATCAGCATGAACTTCGGCTGGCAGAGCGACCATATCTGCAACTTCCTCGAGAGCAAATGCTCCACCGAGGATTCACCCCACACCATCGCCGCCAAGCTGGTCGAAGCGGCAAAGGAACTCTACCTCGGCCATATGGGCGACGACACGACCGTCGCCGTCATGAAGGTGCGCCAGCGCTCCGAACTGTCGATCATGCTCGGGCCGCCTGCCAATCCCGAGGACGATATCCGCGTCATTGAAGACTTCCTGTCCCGTCCGGGCAAGAAGATCGTCAGCGGCGGCACCACCTCCAAGATCGTCAGCCGTTATCTCGGCAAGACGGTGGAGACCTGCCTGGATTATCTCGACCCGAAGATTCCGCCTGCCGGAACGATGGAAGGTGTCGATCTGGTCACCGAGGGCGTTATCACCATGGGCAGGGTAATGGAGCTCTCCCAGCAGCTGGTTGAGGACACCATTTCTCCCGATTGGAAAAACCATAAGGACGCCGCTACGACGGTAGCAAAGATGCTGTTTGAGGACGCCACCGATATTAACATCTTTGTTGGCCGCGCGATGAACCCGGCCCACCAGAACCCGCAGCTACCGATCAACCTGTCGATCAAGCTCAAAATCGTCGAGGTCATTTCGGAGAACCTGAACAAAGCTGGAAAACGGGTCAATGTCCAGTACTATTAAAAAAGAGAAAAGCTGTCTGCCCGGAACAGGGCAGACAGCCCATTATGAAGGAGCTGCAAAATGAACATCGCTATCCATTGGCTGCATGCACCGGACGATCTCCGTCCGGTCTTTGGCGTGCGCGAAAATGTTTTTATGCAGGAACAGGGATTTCAAAACGAATTTGACGATACCGACAATACCTGCTGGCATCTGGCCCTGACAGCCGACGGCAAAACGGTCGGCTGCGCCCGGATTTTCCCCGATAAGGACGGGCTGTGGCATGTCGGCCGGGTCGCGGTCATCAAGGAATACCGCAAGTGCCATCTGGGCAGCGCCATCATGGACGCGGTCGAGAAGAAAGTCGCCGGACTCGGCGGCAAAGGGATGATCCTTTCCGCACAGTGTCAGGCAGTCGGCTTTTATCAGAAAAACGGCTATCAGGTTATCTCAGAGCCGTATATGGACGAGCATTGTCCCCATCAGGACATGGTAAAAGTGCTCGGCTGAACATAGGAGAATATTATGATTAAACAGGAAACTTACGGAACCCTCTCGGACGGTCGGGAGGTAATCCGCTATACGATAGATAACGGGCAGGCGCAGGTCTCGGTTTTAAACCTCGGCGGCATCGTCCAGAGTCTGCTGGTGCCTGATCGGGACGGAAAGCTGACCGACGTAGCGCTGGGCTATGACGACGCTGCCGGCTGCGAGGAGTTTCGCGGCAACTATTTCGGCGCGCTGATCGGCCGCTTCGGCAACCGCATCGGCGGCGCTGCTTTCACCCTGAACGGCAAAGAGTATAAGCTTTTCGCCAACGACGGGCCGAACCACCTCCATGGCGGCAAGGACGGCTTTAACTGGAAGCTCTGGGAGGTGGCGCAGGCGGGCGAAAACGCCCTGTCGCTGTACCTGCTTTCGCCGGATGGGGAAGAGGGCTATCCCGGCAATCTGTCGGTAACGGTCGTCTATACGCTGGACGGCGCGTCTCTTTCGATTGATTATGAGGCGCGCACCGATGCCGACACCGTCCTTAACCTTACCAACCACACCTATTTTAACCTCGCCGGAGAGGGCAATGGTTCCATTGAAGACCACCTGCTGCAGCTAAATGCAGACGCTTATACTGCCGTGGACGGCAACGGCCTGACGATTGAAAAGGTGATTCCGGTTGAGGGCACGCCTTTTGATTTCCGGACAGCAAAGCCCATCGGCCAGGATATCGGAGCCGATGATGAACAGCTCCATAACGGCGGCGGCTATGACCACAACTTTGTGCTGGAGCCGTCCTCTGCGCTGACCGAGGCGGCTGTTGTCACCTGCCCGCGCACCGGTATCCGGATGCAGGTCCTGACTACCCAGCCCGGCGTCCAGCTGTACACCGGCAATATGATCACACCCCAGACCGGTAAGCATGGGCATTTCTACGGCAAGCGCAGCGGCTTCTGCCTTGAGACCCAGCACTTTCCGAACGGGATGGCCTGTCCCTCGTTTGCATCCCCGGTCCTCCGTGCGGGTGAAACCTACCGGCAGAAAACGGTCTATGCCTTTTCTGCGGAATAATCACGCTGTCATCTGCCAACAATGGCTTTGATAGAAATAAAGGGGATTCTCAGCGGACAGTTTTCCGAAGGGAATCCAAGAGAAATTGAAAGGAAGTATACACATGAGCGAATGTACGCATGATTGCGGCTCCTGCAGCGAGAACTGCGCTTCCCGGCAGAACCCGGAGAGCTTTCTCGAGCAGCCCAATGCGATGTCCAGCATCAAAAAGGTCATCGGCGTCGTCAGCGGCAAAGGCGGCGTCGGCAAGTCGATGGTCACCGCTATGCTGGCAACCCTGATGCGCCGCAAGGACTACGGCGTTGCCGTCATGGACGCCGATATCACCGGCCCGTCCATCCCGAAGGTTTTCGGCCTTCACGAGCGGGCAACCGCCAATGACTTCGGCATTCTGCCGGTCGAGACCAAAACCGGCATCCAGGTCATGTCCTTAAACCTCCTGCTGGAGGATGAAACGACCCCCGTCGTCTGGAGAGGCCCCGTCATCGCCGGTACTGTCAAACAGTTCTGGACCGACGTAATCTGGGACGACGTCGACTTTATGTTTGTCGATATGCCTCCCGGAACCGGCGACGTTCCGCTGACCGTTTTCCAGTCGATCCCGCTGGACGGCATCATCGTTGTCGCTTCTCCCCAGGAGCTGGTTTCGATGATCGTCGAGAAGGCTGTCCGGATGGCGGAGAGCATGAATGTCCCGATCATCGGCCTGGTCGAGAACATGAGCTATGCGATCTGCCCCGACTGCGGCAAGAAACTGGAGATCTTCGGCAAGAGCCACATCGAGGAGACCGCCGCCAAATACGACCTGCCTGTCCTGGCGAAGATTCCCTTTACCCCCGCGATTTCCGGCGCTGCGGATATGGGCGCGATCGAGCTGTTTGAAGGCGACTGGATGGACGGCGCGGCCGAAAAGGTCGAGTCCCTGCTGCAGAAATAAGGGAACGTTATGACAAGAGGAGAAAAAGCAGAAGCGCTTTTTTTAGAGGGGTATAACTGCCCGCAGTCGGTCGTCCTCGCTTTTGCGGACCGCCTGGGAATGGAAGAGGAAACTCTTGCCCGGATGGTTTCGGCGTTTGGCGGCGGCATCTGCCGGATGCGGGAGATGTGCGGCGCGGCGTCCGGGATGATGTTCATTCTGAGTATGCTGGAAGGCTACTCCTCACCGGCTGATTCGGAGGGGAAGGCCGCCCTTTATGCCCATGGGCAGCAGCTCATCACCGCCTTCGCCGAGAAAAACGGCAAGGGCAGCTACATCTGCGCCGATATTCTCGGCAAACCCCGCGGCCCGGAGCCCCCGTCTCCGGAGGCCCGCACCGAAAGCTACTATCATAACCGTCCCTGCGCGAAAATCGTCCGCGCGGCGGCGGAGGTCCTTTCGGAATACCTCGGGGAATAAATCCTGATTATGACATATTCTTCCCGGAAGCCTGATTTATTTGGCGGAAAATCCAATAAAAGCCGGGCTATCTAGTGCAAGTTGTGCAAATCGTAGAATCTGCTAAAATCAGAAAAAACCTTTGACAACATGGGACGGAAATGTTATAATATTTTTGCCGCTTGTTCCGGGCAGCTAAGTCAGGGATGTACCCTGCGCCTTGAGAATGGCGAGTTTATAGTAAAGGCAGGTGCCTTGTGATGTACGCAGTTATGGAAACTGGCGGAAAGCAGTATCGTGTTCAGGTTGGAGACGTCGTTTTTGTTGAGAAGCTGGACTGCGAAGCTGATTCCCAGATTTCGATCGACAAAGTCGTTATGGTTTCTGACGACAACGGTCTGAAGGTTGGCGCTCCTTATGTTGAGGGTGCTTCCGTCGGCGCTACCGTCCTGAAGAACGGCAAGTCCAAGAAAGTTACCGTTTTCACCTACAAAGCCAAGAAGAACGAAAAGCGCAAAATGGGTCATAGACAGCCTTACACGCAGGTAAGAATCGACTCCATTAACGCCTGATTCAAATGATTCGGGCAAAGTTTTTCTCTAAAGCTGGCCACCTGACAGGCTTTTCCGTTTCCGGACATGCCGGATATGCGGATGCGGGCGAGGACATCGTCTGCGCGGCCGTCAGCTCGGCGGTACAGCTTACGGCGAATGGTATCACGGAAGTTCTGGGCCTGCGAGCGCGGGTTCGGGCGGAAGGCGACACCGTTTCGCTTCGGCTGGATGATTCTGCAAACGGGGAAGCGGAGGCTTTTCTGAAAGCCTTACAGCTTCATCTGTCGGTTTTATCCGAGGATTATCCGAAAAATGTCAAACTTACTTGTACGGAGGTGTAACCCATGTTAAAGCTCAGCATTCAGTTCTTTGCTCATAAAAAGGGCGTAGGTTCTACCAAGAACGGCCGTGATTCCGAGTCCAAGAGACTGGGCGTAAAGCGTGCTGACGGTCAGGCAGTTCTGGCCGGCAACATTCTGGTTCGTCAGCGTGGAACCCATATCCATCCCGGTGAAAACGTAGGCATCGGCAGCGATGATACACTTTTCGCTCTGGTTGACGGAAGAGTCAAATTTGAACGTGTTGGCCGCGACCGCAAAAAGGTCAGCGTTTATCCCGCTCAATAAGAAAATCCAGAACCCCGGAGCTTTTGCCCCGGGGTTCTTACTTTCATTTAGTAACAGGGTATAGCGGGTATATCCGGCGGCTTTTCCGGGCATACCGATACTGTACCCCAAACCAGAAAGGATATTCCATGTTCATTGATCGTGCGACGATTTTTGTAAAAGCAGGAAACGGCGGCAACGGAGCCGTTTCGTTCCATCGTGAAAAGTATGTGGCGGCAGGCGGTCCGGACGGCGGAGACGGCGGACGGGGCGGAGACGTCATTTTTGTAGTGGACAAAAACCTGAACACGCTGGAAAAGTTCCGTTATAAGAAAAAATATCAGGCGGAGTCGGGGGAGCCCGGCGGCAGAAGAAACTGCACCGGCCGTTCCGGTCAGGACCTGATTATCCCTGTTCCGGAGGGCACCATTGTCCGGGAAGCGGAAACCGGTCAGATCATGGCGGACCTTTCCGGAACCGAACCGGTCATTATTGCCAAGGGCGGCAAAGGGGGAGCCGGCAACCAGCATTTTGCCACCTCGACCCGTCAGATCCCGCGCTTTGCAAAACCCGGTGTCCCCGGCGAGACCTTTACCCTGCAGCTGGAGCTGAAACTCCTTGCGGACGTGGGTCTGGTCGGATTCCCCAATGTCGGCAAGAGCACCCTCATTTCGGTCGTCAGCGGCGCCCGTCCCAAGATTGCAAACTACCATTTCACCACCCTTTCCCCGATCCTGGGCGTGGTAGGGTACGGCGATGAAGGGCGCAGCTTCGTTATGGCGGACATTCCCGGCCTGGTGGAAGGCGCCAGCGAGGGCGTCGGCCTGGGCCATGATTTTCTGCGCCATGTCGACCGCTGCCGTCTGATTATCCATGTGGTCGACGTTTCCGGCATCGAAGGGCGCGATCCCATCGAGGATTTTGAGAAGATCAACTACGAGCTGCGCAACTTCGACGAGGGTCTTGGTCAGCGGCCGCAGATCGTCGCCGCCAATAAGTGCGACCTGGCGACTGAGGAGCAGATCGCCCGTTTCCGCAGCTATATCGAGGAAAAAGGGATTTCCTTCTTCCCGATCAGCGCCGCGACCCGGGATGGGGTCAAGGAGCTGATCGATACGGTTATCGACCGTCTGCAGACGCTGCCGCCTGTCAA
Source organism: uncultured Clostridia bacterium (assembly GCA_945835425.1). Classification (GTDB taxonomy): domain Bacteria; phylum Bacillota; class Clostridia; order Oscillospirales; family Ruminococcaceae; genus Faecivivens. The sequence continues at coordinate 677 of CAMAJC010000008.1, read as the reverse complement.
GGTTTACGACGCCGAGTACGTCCATGAACTGCCGCAGGCCGGGAATGGTGATCGCACCAAGTTTGAGATCACCGAAGAAAACGGCATCTTCTATGTCGAAGCTGACTGGCTGGAGCAGATTCTGTCCACCGTCAATATGGACGACTACGCCTCTTTGCAGTATTTCCAGAGAGTGCTGCGGGAATCCGGCATCATCGACAAGCTGGACGAAATGGGCGTCCAGGAAGGGCAGACCGTCGATATCTTCGGCTTCCAGTTTGAGTATATCCATTGATGCGGGAGGGACTGCGGACCTTGGAGATTGCCAATATCACGAATCCCAAACAGCTAAGCCCTCTGGTCATGGCCTATATCGGCGACGCGGTCTATGAGCTGATGGTGCGCACCCGGATGCTGGAGCACGGTAACGCGCCGGTGCAGCGTCTCCATCAGATGACCGTTTCCCATGTCTGCGCGGCCGCACAGGCAAAGGGGTATCAGGTGATCGAACCTCTCCTCACCGAAGAAGAGGCGGCGATCTACCGCCGGGGACGCAACACCCATAACAATATCCCGAAAAATGCCGATCCGGCTACCTATCGCTCTGCGACCGGTGTGGAGGCGTTGTTTGGCTTTTTATATGTAAAAGACGAGATGGAGCGTGCACAGTTTCTGTTTGACGCCATCTGGCAGGACGC
>CAMAJC010000007.1 GCA_945835425.1 uncultured Clostridia bacterium | reverse complement strand
TGGAGCTGGCGCGGTTTATGGAGATTTATGAAGAGATGGGCAGCCGGGCGGTTGTGATTGAGTAATGATTTGGATTATGTTTTGGGCGGCTGCGGCCGCAGAGTGTTTCGATACCTACGCCTATAACCGGGCAGATTCTGCGTAACGGAAGGTTATGGAGTTACGCGGCTTTTGAAAAAGCCTGGCAAAACTTTTTTGTCAGGCTCTCCGTCAGGAAGTGGATAACGGGACTTTGTGCCCTTCATAAACCGAGCGGGTTTGGATTTTAGAAAAAACGAGCGGGGAACAAAGTCCGAAGACTGCGAGCCTGACGAGCAGTCTTGCTCAGTTACCCCGCGTGCTGCCACGGCCGCGGCGGACAAGAAAAGTTTCGCCCAGCCTTTTCAAAGGCTGGTGATTGGGAGGGAAGAATGTGAATATTGATGAGCTGCGGAAAAAGGCGCTGCTGCTGCCGTTGGAGCCGGGGTGCTATCTGATGAAGGACAAAACTGGCGAGATTATCTACGTCGGCAAGGCGAAAGCCCTCAAAAACCGGGTGGTCAGCTACTTCCGCGAAAACTCCTCCCACAACGAAAAGACCCGCAAAATGGTCTCCTGCGTCAACGATTTCGACTTTATCGTGACCGGGAGCGAATTTGAGGCGCTGGTGCTGGAATGTTCGCTGATTAAGCACTACCGCCCGAAATACAACATCCTCTTAATGGACGACAAGGGCTACCACTATATTCATGTGACCGACGAAGAGTTCCCGCGGATCGAAGCGGTGCTGCAAAAACCCCAGGACAAGGGTCAGCTGATCGGACCGTATATGAGCGCCTATGTTGTCCGTCAGACCGCCGAGCAGGTCAACCAGGTCTTCGGTCTGCCGACCTGCACCCGGAAATTCCCGCAGGACTTCAAAAAAGCGCGGCCCTGTCTCAATTTCCACATCAAGCGCTGCATGGGTCTCTGTCAGGGGAAAGTAAGCAAAGAAGAGTACCGCAAAATCATTGATGAGGCGGTCGATTATATCCGTAGCGGCAGCGTCGCCGACGTGGATCAGTTGGAGAGTCAGATGTATGCTGCCTCCGAAGCGCTGGACTTTGAGCGTGCAGCGCGGCTCCGCGACCAGATTTCCGCTATCAAGCGGATCACCGAGCGGCAGACGGTATTGCTGGGCGAAGATCGGCAGATGGACGTCTGGGGTTTTGCCCAGAATGCGTCGCTGGTCTCCTGCGTAATCCTGAAAATCCGTGAAGGGCGAATCGCTGACAAGGAAAACTTCACCTTCGACGGCCAGGGCGATATCGACGAGGTCCGGGAGGAGTTTATCTACCGCTATTACACCGGCCGGAAGGAAATCCCAAAGTTCGTTGTGCTGGACAAACCGCCGGAGGACATGGCGATGTTTGAACAGTTTATCCGGCTGCAGTGTGGAAAAAGCGTCTCGCCGGTCATTCCGCAGAGAGGTGAGCGGAAAAAGCTGTCCGACATGGCGCGCAGCAACGCCGAGGAGCAGCTGGCCCATAAGATAAAGCGTACCGGCCGGGAGGTCGCGGCGCTGGAGGAGCTGCAAAAGCTTTTGGGACTGCCCAGCACGCCGGTCTATATCGAAGCCTACGATATCAGTAACTGGGGCGAGACCGGACGGGTCGGCGGCATGATCGTCTTTGAAAACGGCCGGCCGCTGAAAAAGGACTACAAGCGCTTTGCCATCCGCGACGTACAGGGCCAGGACGACTACGCCTCCATGCGTGAGGTCATCCGGCGGCGGTTCACCCGCTACCTCGACGGCGACCCGGCCTTTTCCCGGCTGCCCGACCTGATTCTGCTGGACGGCGGCAAGGGACATGTGGCCGCAATCCGGCCGGTGCTGGAAGAACTGCGGATCGATGTGCCGCTGTTCGGCATGGTCAAGGACAGCCGCCACCGTACCCGCGACTTAACGACCGAGAGCGGAGAACTGTCGATGTCGATGATGAAATCGGCCTTCACCCTTGTCACGACCATCCAGGACGAGGTACACCGCTACGCCATCGCCTACCAGCGGATGCTGCACAAAAAGGCCGACACCGAGTCCCAGCTGAAAAGCGTCAAAGGCATCGGCGACGTGAAGCTGAAAAAGCTGCTGAAACGCTGGCCCACCAAGCCCAAGCTCAAAACCGCGACGGCGCAGGAGCTGATGGACGAGCTCAAAATAAACGAGGAGACGGCGAAAGCCCTGATGGAGGTCATTGCCGGGCTGAACTGAATCGGTTTTGCTATGGCAGATTCACCGGAGAATACCGGATATTTTGTGCATAATTGCTTTGACAGCGGTTTTCTGCCCTGCTATAATGGATGCAAAGGAGGAATTTTTATGGTGTTTACCATTGTTATGTTTGTGCTTATCATTCTGCTCGTGCTGTTTGTCTGGGCGGTCAAGCCGCGGAAACGGCGGGATACCAGGCGGTTTGAAAAGAAAGCGTACGCCCATCGCGGACTGTTTGACAACGAAAACGGTATCCCCGAAAATTCTCTTTCGGCGTTCAAGCGTGCCCGCATCCATCAGTACGGCGTCGAACTGGACGTCCAGCTGACCAAGGACGGCAAGGTCGTCGTTTTCCATGACGACACCTTAAACCGGATGTGCGGCGTGGACGGACACGTTTATGATTATACATATGTCCAGCTGCGGCAGTTCCGGCTTTTAAAGACCGACGAGCGCATCCCGCTGTTTACCGATGTGCTGGACGTGCTGGACGGCGCCACGATCATCTGCGAGATCAAGGTTCCCGGCGGCACCAGCGCAGCCGCGATCTGCGAGGCGGCAGCCCCGATGATCGACGGCTACAAGGGCGATATCTGCGTCGAGTCCTTCGACCCCAGAGCGGTGCAGTGGTTTAAGAAAAACCGTCCGGAGCTGGTCAGAGGGCAGCTCAGCATGAACTTTATGAAGGACCACGCGGGACAGCCGCTGCTGACCTGCTTTGCCATGAGCCATCTGCTGGTCAACGTCCTCGGGCGTCCGGACTTTATCGCTTACGGCGTCGATTGGGGCGCGTCCCTGGGCTTCCGGGTCTGCCGCAGCCTTTACCGGCCGATGCTGGCGGCCTGGACGGTCACCTCCCAGGATCAGCAGGATCAGCTGGTCAAGGTCTTTGACGCGATCATTTTTGACCATTATTTTGCCAAGTAAGGAGAGCACATGCATATTCTGATCATTGACGGCCAGGGCGGCAAGATTGGCCGCGCCGTCGCCGAAGCGGTCCTGAAAGAACGGCCCGCAGCCCGGCTCTCGGTCATCGGCACCAACGCCATCGCCACCTCCAACATGATGCGCAGCGGGGTAAAGGACGCCGCCACCGGCGAAAATCCGGTCGCCGTCATGGCACCCCGGGCGGACGTGATCATCGGACCGATCGGCATCGTCATCGCCGATTCGTTGATGGGTGAGGTCACGCCGAAGATGGCCCTTGCCGTCGGACAGAGCCGCGCCAAAAAAATCCTGATCCCCTTAAACCGCTGCGACAATATGGTCGTCGGTGTGGAGGATATCCCGCTGGCGGAGATGATCCGCCGGACGATCGAACTGATCCCGTAAAACGGTGTTTCCCGGCTGTTTTCCCACGGCAATCGGGGTATGGAACAGAGGAATTTTGTGTGGTTTGACGAAAGTGAAAAAACTTCGGAAAAATCGCGAAAAACCCTTGCAATTTCGGGAAAAGAATGGTATTATATAAAGGCTGTCATAGTCTGTCGGGCGTGTCTTTAAGTAACCATGGTTACTGCTGACAGGAACATGATGCCTATTCATTGGCCTGCGACGAACAGGCCCCGTGTGAGGAGGTGCAAATATGCCTAACATTAAATCTGCCAAGAAGAGAGTTAAAGTTACTGCTACCAAAACTCTGCAGAACAGAATGCTGAAGGGTAACCTGAAGGCTGCTCTGAAGGCTGTTGACGCTGCTGTAGCGAACGGCACTGCCGATGAAGCAGTTCTGAAAGCTGCTTACAAGACCATTGACCAGTCTGCTGCCAAAGGTATTATCCACAAGAACAAAGCTGCCAGAAAGAAAGCGCAGGTCGCTGCCAAAGTTGCTGCGAAAGCATAAGGCTTCCTGTGCATAGACTCTGGTGTCTATGGTAAAATGAGACCGTCACTCCTCCAACCTCTGGGAGCGGCGGTTTTTTTGTTTTTGCAATATCTGGGAGAATGACGATGGGATATAAAAAATACGCAAAAGATTATAAGCCGAAGCTCGTTTCGGTCAACGACGGCCGGGGCGTCAAGGAAATCTATGTCTATAACGGCCCTTATTTTACAGCCCGTTTTTCTTCCGACGCGGAGAAGAAACGGGCAAAGCTGCTCTGCCTGCTGAGCGCCGTGGTCTGCTGTCTTTTGTTTGCGGCGGCCGGATTTGTGGACGCGATGGCTGCCCGGCAGATCTATATCGCGATTCCGTTCGTGGTGGAGATGGCGCCGGCCGCCTTTTTTGCCGTCGGAGCGGTGCTGGCGGTGCGCGCGCCGGAGAAGATGAAGCGGGAAGAGACCGACCGCTCCTGGCGCCGGGTCCGGAATATGAGCACCATCCTGGCGGTGCTGGCAGGGGTAGTCTGCATAGAGAGTATATTATACATGATTATTACCAAAAATGCCGCCGCAATCGAGTTTTTATTCATGGGTTTATCGGCCGCAATTGGTGCAATTTCTGGATTAACCTCATATTTTTTGCACAAAAGATGCAAGATTGAGCAGCTGAAACCTGAAGAAAACAGCTAGTATGCATAAATATACGATTTTTCTTTATATTTTTCCAGAATATTCTTGACGGGTCACAGCAAGTTCGCTATAATAGTCTCCATACAGTTGATGCGCAGAAAATTGCAGCTGCGGCCTGATAAAACAGGCAGGCGTGCTCTGCGCACCTTTCAGTTTCCGTTTATTTGGAACGGAAAATAAAGGGAACCTCTGATTTAATGGTTTTTCCCCGCCGTCTGTGTTTAGGCAGACGGCTCCGGAGAGCGGGGAAAAACCGCTTGGACACGTCTCCGAAAAAGAGAAAAACCGATTAAATCAGAGCTTTTAAAGGAGAGGATTATGATGAAACAAAATGCTAAGCGTCTGCTGGCGTCCATTCTGGCGGCAGCGGTCGGCGTCGGTGCCCTCGCTTCCTGCGGCAGCGGCAATACCGAGCCGTCCTCGTCGGCCCAGTCTTCGGAGACGTCTGTCTCTTCCGCGGAGGAATCTTCCGCCGAACCGGTCAGCAGCACGGATGTCCCGCTGGTTGTCGCGGTCGACGCCTTCAACCAGAAGTTCAACCCCTTTTACTGCTCCGCGCTGATCGACACCGAGGTCGCAAGGGTCTGTGTCGACCATCTGCTGAAGACCGACCGCTCCGGCGCGATTGTCTATAACGGCATCGAAGGGGAGACCCGTGCGTACAACGGCACCGACTATACCTACGAAGGAATCGCCGACTGCACCGTCGACCAGGGCGAGGATACGACCACCTATACCATCAAGCTCCGGGAAGGCGTCCTGTTCGCCGACGGCGAAGAGCTGACGGCAGACGACCTGATCTTTTCGATCTATGTCGACCTCGATCCCAGCTTTACCGGCACCCAGACCCTCTACTCGGAGGATATCGTCGGCCTGCAGGCTTACCGCACCCAGACCTCTGACGAGGTATATCAGAAGTACGGCGATATGTTCGACTACTTCCACACCAATCAGGCTGCCGGTGAATATGGCGACGAGATGTACACAAACTATGAGTCTGCACTGAAAAACGCATGGACAGCGGATCTTCAGTCGACCGTTAGCTATGCCTATGACAACTACGCCGGTTCCTACGCTTCGGAAATCGGCGCCACTGAAGTTTCCGACGAGATGCAGGTCGCATTTGCCATGGTCATGTGGGGCTTTGGCAGCTACGCGGACGGCGTCGTGACCGCGGGTGATTCCGGCGAGACCTTCGATATCGCAAACGGCAGCTACCCGACTCTTGAGGACTTCTATGAAGAAGCAGCCGCCAAGTACGGCACGCCGGATGCCTATGATCAGGCAGGCGAGAGCGCTTCCGGCGCTTCGGTCGTCGACAACGCCAAGGCCGACTTCATCTCCACCTACGGCGCCCAGGACGAGGCCATGGCAGGCGAGGGCGTCAAGTACATCGAAGGCGTCAAAAAGCTGGACGACTACACCGTCTCCATCACCACCAACGGTTTTGCCGCCACGACTATCTACAAGCTGGCCGACATCCCGGTCGCGCCGATGCATTACTACGGCGACGCGTCCAAGTACGATTATGAAAACGGTCAGTTCGGATTTGACTTCGGCGACCTGTCCAAGGTCGAGAACACCCTCGAGCCCATGGGCACCGGCCCTTACACCTTCGACCGCTATGAGAACAAGGTCGTTTACTTTGACGCCAACGAAAATTACTGGAAGGGCGCTCCCAAGACCAAACAGATGCAGTGGAAGGAGACCCAGGAGGCTGATATGATCGCTGCTCTGGGCACCGGCACCGCCGACCTCTGCCGTCCGTCCAGCTCGGTCGAGGCTTTTGAACAGATCCGCTCTTATAACGGAAACGGCGAGGTCACCGGTGACACCCTGACCACGACCACCTTTGATATGCTGGGCTACGGCCTCATCGGCATCAACGCCAAGACGGTCAATGTCGGCGGCGAAATCGGCTCCGAGGCCTCCAAGAACCTGCGCAAGGCCTTCGCGACCCTGTACGCCGTCTACCGCGATATCGCCATCGGCTCTTACTACGGCGAAGGCGCCAAGGTCATCAACTACTCGATCACTTCCTGCTCCTGGGCTTCTCCGCAGCCCACCGACGCCGACTATGAGGTTGCCTTCTCGGTCGATGTCGACGGCAACCCGATCTACACGGCCGATATGACCGATGACGAGAAGTACGCCGCGGCCCTCGAAGCTGCAAAGGGTTACTTCATCGCCGCCGGCTACACCTGGGACGAAGCGTCCGGCAAGTTCACTGCGGCTCCCGAAGGCGCGAAGCTCGCTTATGAGTTCATCATCCTCGGCGGCGGCACCGGCTCCCATCCCGACTATATGCTGCTGGAATACGTCCGCGACGCTCTGGCAGATATCGGCATCACCCTGACCATCAACGACCCCACCGACAACAACGTCCTCTGGAACGCTTTGGACGCGGGCACCCAGGAGATGTGGTGCCAGTCCTGGCAGGTCGGCTCCGACCCCGATATGTACCAGCTGTGGCACTCCAGTAACGTTCCCGGTCAGCCCGGCTCCACCGGTTCCAACCACGGCTACCTGCAGGACGAGGAGCTGGACAGACTGATCATCGACGCGCGCTCCACCTCCGATATGGATTACCGCAAGGCCACCTACAAACAGTGCCTCGATATCATCCGCGACTGGGCGGTCGAAGTCCCGATCTTCCAGCGGCAGGAAATCTACATCTTCAGCACCGAGCGGATCAACATGGACACCGTCACTCCGGACATCACCTCCTACTGGGACTGGATGAACGATCTCGAAAAGCTTGAGATGAACGGTTAAAAAACGCCTGTGAAAATGTTGTCTTTCCCGGAGACAGCAAGCTGAACAAAACGGCGGCTGTCACAAAAAATTAAACCGGCTGTCCTGTAAAAATGCAGGGCGGCCGGTTTTTCCATGCGCGAAGTCCGTATATTTTTACTTTTCCGCGGGAAAATAGTCATAAGCAAAAAATGGCACTCCCTCTTGCAGAATGCTTATGGGTAAACTATGATATTATCGCTGGAATTTGCCGGAAATGGCGGCTTTTGGTAAACTCCACAAAATTGACTCGTTGTTTTCGTGGGAAAAATGAAGACTTTTTACACAACAAAATGCAAATATCGGCAATTAAATTTGCTGAAAAGGGCGAAAATACGCAAAAAACCTGCAAAATAGTAAGGTATTTTTATCCCACCACTTGACTTGAAGTCATAAATTTGATAAAATATCATAAAAGTAATTGTCCCGCGAACAACTGACGCTGTATTTCAGACAACTTTCGCAGGAATCTGGCGGAAAGATTGCCTGTGTGGGGCAATTACCTAATTTATTTTTTCCGTACATTTAACGGAAAAAGACATCACACAAGGAGAGGATTCATTGTGAAAAATAACATGAAACGGTTCCTTGCTATTGCGATGATCGCCGCTATGTCCGCATCTGCTTTCGCAGCCTGCGGCAATAAGGGCGGAGCTTCCAGCAGCGAAGAATCCAGCAAAACGGAGAGCAGCACGGTCGCTTCCAGCGAGACTGCGGCAGAACCTGCTTCTGACACCCCTCTGGTTGTTGCATACGACATCTTCAACCAGAAGTTCAACCCCTTCTTCTCGACCGTTCAGTACGACTCTGACGTTGCGGATATGTGCATCGAGTCCCTGTTTGGCACTGACCGTGTAGGCGCTATCGTTTACAACGGCATCGAAGGCGAGACCAGAAGCTATAACGGCACCGATTACACCTACTACGGCCTGTCCGACGTCACCGTTGACCAGGGCGCAGACACCACCACCTATACCTTTAAACTGCGTGAAGGCGTTAAGTTTGCTGACGGCGTTGAGCTGACCGCCGACGACGTTATCTTCTCTTATTATGTATACCTCGACCCGAACTACACCGGTTCCACCACCCTGTACTCCGAGGACATCGTCGGCCTGCAGGAATACAGAACTCAGACTTCCTCTGAGGTTTATGAGAAGTACAACGCTATGTTCGACTACTTCGTTTCCAACGAGAACGCAGGCGAATACGGCGACGACATGTACGCAAACTACCAGACCGCTGTTAAGAATGCCTGGACCGCTGACCTGCAGGGTATTGTTGATTATGTTTATAATAACTATGCCGCAAGCATGGCGGGCGACATCGGCGTTGATGAAGTTACCGACGATCTCAAGGTTGCTTTCGGTATGGTCGAGTGGGGCTTTGCTGATTACGATGCCGGTGTTGTCACCTCCGCTTCCGGCGACACCTTCGACATTGCAAACGGCACCTATCCCACCATCGAGGATTACTATAACGCAGCTGTCGCCAAATACGGCACCGCAGGCGCATACGACAACGCGGGCGAGACCGCTGTCGACGCAGTAGTCGTTGACGATGCAAGAGCTGACTTCATCTCTACCTACGGCTCTCAGGACGAGTCCATGGGCGGCGAAGGCATCCCGAACATCGAAGGCATCAAGAAGCTCGACGACTACACCGTTTCCGTCACCACCAACGGCTACTCCTGCACCACCATCTACAACCTCGGCATCCGCGTATCGCCCATGCACTACTACGGCGACGAGTCCAAGTATGACTACGAGAACAACATGTTCGGCTTCGACTTCGGCGATCTGACCGCAATCGAAAATCAGAACAACCCCATGGGCTCCGGTCCTTACACCTTCGACCGTTATGAGAACAAGATCGTTTACTTCAACGCAAACGAGAACTACTGGAAGGGCGCTCCCAAGATCAAGACCATGCAGTGGAAGGAAACCCAGGAAGCTGATAAGATCGCTTCTCTGAACACCGGCACCGCTGATATCGCGAACCCCTCCGGCTCCACCGCGAAGCTGGACGAGATCAAGTCCTACAACTCCAACGGTGAGACCACCGGCGACAAGATCGAGACCATCTCCTACGACAACCTGGGCTACGGCTACATCGGCCTGAACGCTCTGAACATGAAGGTCGGCACCTCCGAAGACGATATCGACAGCGAAGAATCCATCGCACTCCGCAAGGGCTTTGCTACCGTCCTCGCAGTTTACCGCGACCTGGCCTGCGACTCCTACTACGGCGAAGCAGCTGACGTTGTCCAGTACTCGATCTCCAACTGCTCCTGGGCAGCTCCTCAGCCCACCGACTCCGACTACGAGATCGCTTACTCCACCGACGTCGACGGCAACCCCATCTTCACCGCTGATATGACCGACGACCAGAAGTACGAAGCTGCTATCCAGGCTGCTATCGGATTCTTCAAGAAGGCCGGTTATACCTGGGACGAAGCAACCGGTAAGTTCACCGCTGCTCCCGAAGGCGCTAAGATGTCCTACGAAGTAATCATCCCCGGCGGCGGCCAGGGCGAGCATCCCGCTTACATGCTGCTCGAAAAGGCCCGTGATGCTCTGGAAACCATCGGCATCACCATGGTCATCAATGACCCCTCTGACTCCAACGTTCTGTGGAACGCACTGGATGCCAACACCGAGGAAATGTGGACCGCTGCATGGTCTTCTACCGTTGACCCCGATATGTACCAGACCTGGCACTCCAAGAACGTCGTCGGCGCTCCTGGCTCTACCGGTTCCAACCATGCTTACCTGATCGACCCTGAGCTCGACCAGCTGATCATGGACGCAAGACTGTCCTCTGACCAGAGCTACCGTAAAGCCTGCTACAAGCAGTGCCTGGATATCATCAAGGACTGGGCTGTTGAGGTTCCGAACTACCAGAGACAGAACATCTACATCTTCAGCCCCGAGCGTGTCAACATGGACACCCTCACTCCCGATATCACCACTTACTGGAGCTGGATGAACGATATCGAACTCCTGGAAATGAACGGCTGATAAAGGCCTGATCTTACTACAGATCATTTTTCCAAAAGCTAAAGACGCCAAAGCCGGCTCATCGCATCGTATGCAAGTGCGATGAGCCGCTTGGCTTTATACTTGCTTTATCCGCTTATTGGTTTACTAGGATAAAAGTGGTATTCCGCACCGTCGGGAACGCTGTTCTGGGCGTTCCGGCGTAGATTTCCGCGTTTATTTACAGGCCGCGGAACGCCGAGGACGACGTTCCAGAAAATCCTTTGTCATCCCACACCCTTTTATCTTCATTCGTATGTTCATCCCTATGTCCCTGCCGCAAAAAGGCGGCAGATTCAAGGAGGATAGTCTTATGCGCAAATTCGTGGTAAGGCGCGTACTGCTCAGTGTATTTATCCTGTTTTTTGTGGCACTGATTATGTACACCATCATGCGCTGTATCCCGTCATCGTTTACAGAGGCGAAGGCCCGTCAGCTTTCCCAGCTGCCCGGCGCCAAGAGCTATGAAGAATGGCTGGCTCAGCTCAACGCTTTGTACGGCCTGGACAAGTCCATCATCGGCGGCTTCTTTTCCTGGCTGGGCGACGCCCTCCGCGGCAACTTCGGCGACAGCTGGTACTGGAATAAGCCTGTTCTGGAAGAGTTCCGGAACACCATCTGGTATTCCTTTGTACTGGGCGCTATCGCTTTTGTCCTGGAAATCGTCATCGCGATCCCGCTGGGCATTCTCGCTGCCAGAAAACAGTATGGCATGGCCGACTATGTCATCACCGTCGTGGCGCTGATCGGTATCTCGCTGCCGACCTTCTTCTTCGCGACGCTCTTAAAATACGCATTCTCGATTCAGCTGAACTGGCTGGACCTGTACGGCCTCGTCGGACGGTTCTATGATCAGCTGTCTCCCTTTGGGAAGATTCTCGATATGGGCAAGCATATGATTATGCCGATTGCAACGCTGGTCATTATCAACGTCGGCGGCCTGATGCGCTATACCCGTACCAATATGCTGGAAGTCCTGAACGCCGACTATATCCGCACTGCCCGCGCAAAGGGCCTGCCGGAAAACGTCGTCATCAACAAGCACGCCTTCCGCAACACCCTGATCCCGATTGTCACCCTGCTCGGCGGCACCCTGCCCAGCCTGTTCTCCGGCGCCATGATCACCGAGACTCTGTTCCAGATTCCCGGTATCGGCTACGTTTCCTATCAGGCGATGATCAACGGCGACATTCCTTTCTATATGTTCTATTCCTGCTTCCTGGCAATCCTGACCCTGGTCGGTATGCTGATCGCGGATATTTTGTACGCAGTTGTCGACCCCAGAGTCCGTTTCGACTAAGGACACCGAGGGGAACCTCTGATTTTATGTTTTTTCCCGCCGCAGGCGGGAAAAAACGCTGGGATACGTCTCCGGAAAAGAGACAAACTGATTATTTCAGAGCTTCCTGAGATTATTAAAGAAAGGAACAGTGATTTACTTGTCTACTGAAGAAAAGAAAGTCGGCGCGCCGGAGCCTGCGGAAAACAAGTCTGTTGAACAGATGGCCCTGGACGATGAACGCCGTGTCAAAGTCCTCTCTCCCGGTGCTCTGGTCGCAAAACGGTTTTTCAGAAACCGCCTGGCCATGGTCGGTCTGATTATTCTGATCGCCATGTTCCTCTTCTCCTTTGTGGGCGGCTGGGTGAACCCTTACCGCGAGAACCAGATTTTTGAGGATTATTCCGCTGTTGTCAAGGATTTTGCCGGTGCTACCGAGAACACCGAGTACCGTTTCGCCGAGGTCACCTCCGGTGCGATTCCTTCGGGCGCCCGCACCAGCCTGATCCTCGCGGTCAACAACGGCGAATCCACCTATACCGCCGGCGACAACACCTATTCGATCGAAGACCTCGGCCTGGATTCCTGGCTGATCAGCGGCACCGCTGCGGTCGCCAAGGTCGATAAGCTGGCCGGCAAATATATCATCTCCTCCGATTCTCTGGAAGTCACCGACGCCCTGACCGCCGCTTTCACCAAGGCTGCGGACGCAGGGGAGACCTCCTTTGAGTTTGGCGGCGAGACCTATATCATCACCGGCTCCAACCGCAGCTTCACCATCAGCACGATGCAGGAGCTGGGCGTCGGCTCCAAGCTGATCATCGAGGGCGACAACCTTTCCTACGAGTTCAGAAAAGCTGCCCTGACCGCCATGGGCGAGGGCAAGACCTCCTTTAAGGCGGACGGCAAGACCTATACAATGGAAGTCGAGGACCTGAATGCCGCCGTATTCGACGGAAGCGACGAGGTCGCCGCGATCTCCAACTATTCGATTCAGGGCATTGAAAACGGCACCGTCATCAGCGCCGAACTGAAAGCCCGCATCATCGAGGCGATCGGCGAAGGCGAGACCTCCTTTGTCCTGACCGACGCGGAAGGCAATGAGATCGAATACGAACTGACCCGCGAAAACAACCGCTACACCATCCGCACCGAATCCTCCACCAAGCTGATCCAGACCTATCTGGCTCCCAGCACCTCTCACTGGCTGGGCACCGACGGCTACGGCATGGACATCCTGACCCGTCTGATGTACGGCGGCAGAATCTCCCTGATCATCGGCTTCGTCGTCGTTATTCTGGAGACGATCATCGGCGTCGTTCTGGGCGGCCTGGCCGGCTATTTCGGCAAATGGGTCGACATGGTCATCATGCGTATCGTCGATATCTTCTACTGCATCCCCACCTGGCCCATCCTGATCATCCTCGGTTCTATCATGGATTCCTACCAGATCGGACCGAAGGTCAGAATCTACTTTATGATGATCGTCCTGGCGGTGTTGGGCTGGCCGTCCATCACCCGTCTGGTCAGAGGCCAGATCCTGTCGCTGCGTGAACAGGAATTCATGACCGCAACCGAGGCGACCGGCCTGACGGTTTCCAGAAGAATCTTCCGCCACCTGGTCCCCAACGTTATTCCGCAGCTGATCGTTCAGTGCACCATGTCGCTGGGCGGTATCATCCTCACCGAATCCACGATGTCGTTCCTGGGCATCGGCGTCAAATTCCCCTACGCTTCCTGGGGCAACATCATCTCCTCCGTTTCGAACGTCTTCGTTATGACCAACTACTGGTACTGCTGGATCCCGGCCGGTTTCCTGATTCTGATTACCGTTCTGGGCTTCAACTTTGTCGGCGACGGTCTGCGCGACGCATTCGACCCGAAGATGAAGCGCTAAGGGAAAGGAGTGCAGACGATGTTTAATAAGAAAAACAAAGACCAAAACTATATCTCCGCCAAGGAATCCCGCCGGATTTCCCGCGAAAACCGCAAGATCACCCGGGCGCTGGAGAAAAAGCGCGACCGCAAGCATGTCGATCCCGCTGAATATGCGACCACGATGCACGACCCGAACAACGTTGTCGAGTTTGATAACCTGCACACCTACTTCTTTACCGATATCGGCACCGTTAAGTCGGTCGATGGCGTCACCTTTGACGTGCCGATCGGCAAGACCGTCGGTATCGTAGGTGAGTCCGGCTGCGGCAAGTCGGTCACCAGCCTTTCGCTGATGCAGCTGGTTCAGCGGCCCACCGGCCAGATCGTCGAGGGCGAGATCCGCTTCAACGACGGCGAACGCGTCATCGATATCGCCAAGACCCCGACCTATGAGATGCAGAAAATCCGCGGCAACAAGATTTCGATGATCTTCCAGGAGCCGATGACGACTCTGAACCCGATTTTCAAGATCGGTATGCAGCTCAACGAGGTTCTGGAACTCCACTATCCCGACTGGGACAAGGCAAAAGTCAAAGCGCGCACCATCGAGATGCTGAACATGGTCGGTATCGCCAACGCCGAGGGCGTTTACAATATGTACCCTCACGAGCTGTCCGGCGGTATGCGGCAGAGAGTCTGCATCGCCATGGCGCTGGCCTGCTCGCCGAAACTCATCATCGCCGACGAGCCGACCACTGCTCTGGACGTTACCATCCAGGCGCAGATTCTCGACCTGCTGCGCAATCTGAAAGACCAGATCAACTCCTCCATCATGCTGATCACCCATGACCTGGGCGTTATTGCCGAGATGGCCGACTATGTCGTCGTCATGTACGCCGGCCGCATCGTCGAAAAGGGCACCGCGCACGACATCTTCAAAAACCCCAGCCATCCCTATACCATCGGCCTGATGAACTCCAAGCCGGTCGTCGGCAAGAAGGTCGACGAGCTGTACTGCATCCCCGGCAAGGTTCCGAACCCGATTTCGATGCCCAACTACTGCTACTTCCGCGACCGCTGCGAGATGCGCACCGAGCACTGCGACGGCGAATATCCGCCTGTCATCCAGCTGTCTCCGACCCATCAGTGCAGCTGCTACCGGTATCTCGATTACCTGAATAAGAAAGGAGAGTAAGCATCATGAGCGAAATGACGAAAACGCAGGCTGCGCCTCAGGATGATATCCTCCTTGAGGTAAAAAATCTGAAAAAATACTTCCCGATCAAGGGCGGTATGTTCAACAGCACGGTCGGCCAGGTCAAGGCGGTCGACGGCATCTCCTTCACGCTGAAACGCGGCACGACGATGGGCCTGGTCGGCGAGTCCGGCTGCGGCAAATCCACCGCCGGACGCACCATCCTGCGGCTGCTGGAACGCACCTCCGGTGAGATTCTGTTCAACGGCCGCGATATCGGCACCCTTTCCAAGAAGGAACTGCGCGCCATCCGTCCCCAGCTGCAGATCATCTTCCAGGACCCGTATTCCAGCCTTTCGCCCCGTCTTCCCGTCGGTGAGATCATCGGCGAGGCTGTCCGGGAGCATAACATCGTCCCCAAGGAAGAATACGAGGACTACCTGGACAAGATCATGGCCGAATGCGGCCTGCAGCCCTTCCACAAGGACCGTTATCCCCACGAGTTCTCCGGCGGTCAGCGTCAGAGAATCTGCATCGCCAGAGCGCTGGCTCTGAACCCGTCTTTCGTCGTCTGCGACGAACCGGTTTCGGCGCTGGACGTTTCGATTCAGGCGCAGATCATTAACCTGCTGAAGAACCTGCAGGATGAGCACAAGCTGACCTACCTGTTCATCTCCCATGACCTCTCGGTCGTCGAGCATATCTCCGACACCATCGGCGTTATGTACCTCGGGAACCTCGTAGAGACCGGCGATAAGGAAGACATCTTCCGCAACCCGCTCCATCCCTACACCCAGGCGCTGTTCAGCGCAATCCCGATGCCCGACCCCGACGTCAAGATGAACCGCGTCATCCTCGAAGGCTCTATCCCGTCTCCTGCCAATCCTCCTGCCGGATGCAAATTCCACACCCGCTGCAGCCGCTGCATGAAGCGCTGCGAAGAGGAAGTCCCCGGCACCTATGAGGTCGAGCCCGGCCATTTCGTCACCTGCCACCTCTACGAAGGCCAGGGCAAGCGTCTCGATTCCGAGAATTGATAAGGTAGAATTTAAATATCCAGCTTTTGAAAGAAGCTGCGTTGCCCTACAGGCAACTAAACTTTTCTTGTTCGCGTCGTTCGCTCCGGTACCCTCCGCTCGATCGTAAAAGATTATAGCTGAGTGGTCGCGGCTGGAAGCGATGTGATTGACGGGACTGTCTTATGTTTTATAAAACCGCTCTGAGTTTTCAGGGCGGTTTTGTTTTATATCGCGCATAAATCGTACCGAAAGAAAGATGAGCGGGTTATATTATGGTGGAACCAACAGATGTGTGATATACTGGCGGTAGATAATAAAGGCTTTTCCCCGCCGAAGGCGGGGAAAAGCTGCATGAACACGTTTCTGAAACGGCACAAAGTAGAGTAAATTCGGACTTCCTAAAGCAGAAAGGCGGAATGAAAATGGATTACAGCCAGAAAATTGCGGAGCGGATGTGGAACCTGCCGGACAAGGG
>CAMAJC010000006.1 GCA_945835425.1 uncultured Clostridia bacterium | reverse complement strand
TTTTCTCATGCTTCTTTTGTTTTCGCTTTTCAAATGCCGCCAAATGCGCTATAATAGGATTATTGTGAACAGTCTCCATGAAAGGATGTATATATATGGCGTTTCCAATCTCCTTTGACCCTTTGACCTATCATTATTCTTCCCGGCGCAACGTGATCTACGGCCGCAAAGGGATGGTCTGCACCGGCAACCCTCTGGCTGCACAGGCCGGGCTGGATGTATTGCGTAAAGGCGGCAACGCCATCGACGCGGCGGTGGCGGCTGCGTCTGCCCTGACGGTTGTCGAGCCGACAGCCAACGGCATCGGCAGCGATGCTTTTGCCATTGTCTATACCGGCGGCAAGCTCTACGGCCTTAATTCCAGCGGCCCGTCTCCGATGGGGATTTCGCTGGAAGCAGTAACCGGGCGCGGATTTGAGAAGATGCCGGAAAACGGCGTGGTGCCGGTCAATGTTCCCGGTGCGCCGGGCGCATGGGCTGCGCTGTCGAAGCGGTTCGGACGGCTGCCGCTGACTGAGACGATGGCGTCGGCGATCGGTTATGCGGAGGAAGGGTATGTGCTGCAGCCGGGCGTCGGCAGCCTTTGGAAGGCAAGCTTTGACCGCTACCGGAAGGCGCTCCCGCAGATGCCGGAGCTGCAGGGCTGGTTTGACACCTTTGCGCCCGATGGGAAGGTGCTGCAGACCGGCGATATCCTGACCCTGCCGGATCATGCCCGGACGCTGCGGGCGATTGCGGAGACGGATGCGGAGGACTTCTATCGGGGTGAGACCGCCGAAAAGATCGACCGCTTTTTCCGGGAACACGGCGGTTTCCTGCGGAAAGAGGACCTTGCGGCCTATCAGCCGGAGTGGGTCACGCCGCTGACAACTGATTATAAAGGCTATACCGTCTGCGAGATTCCGCCCAACGGCCACGGCATCACTGTCCTGATGGCGCTGAACATCCTGCGCGGAATGGAAGAATCCCATGATCCATTTATCCGGACCCACAACCAGATCGAGGCTATGAAGCTGGCCTTTACCGATACCCAGAAGTACGTCGCCGACCCGCGGTTTATGCAGGTCACGCCGGAAGAACTGCTCTCGGAAGAATACGCTGCCGCACGCCGCGCCCTGATCGGCAGGGAAGCGCTGATGCCGCAGCCCTGGACGCCGGTCAAGGGCGGCACCGTCTACCTCTGCACCGCCGACGGCGAAGGAAACATGGTTTCCTATATTCAGAGCAACTATATGGGCTTCGGCTCCGGCGTCATCGTACCGGGGACAGGCGTTTCGCTGAACAACCGCGGCGCGAACTTTTACCTTGACCCCAATGCCGCCAACTGCGTCGGCCCCGGCAAGAAATCCTATCATACGATTATTCCCGGTTTCCTGATGAAGGATGGAGCGCCGGTCGGGCCGTTTGGCATCATGGGCGGTTTTATGCAGCCGCAGGCTCATCTGCAGGTGCTGCTCTCCGCCATTGACGGGCATTTAAATCCCCAGGACGCGCTGGACAAACCCCGCTGGATGTGGACCGGCGGCAAGACCATCGAAGTGGAACAGTCCTTTGACCCGGCGCTGCTGGGACAGCTGGCAAGAGCAGGGCATAACATCGTTGTCCGGCAGTCGAGCGTCCCCTTTGGTCGCGGCGAGATCATCTGGCGGGATGACCGCGGCGTGCTGGTCGGCGGCTGCGAGATGCGCACCGACGGACAGGTCGCCGTCTGGTAAAATGAAAGACAGGAGAAAATACCGATGAAAGCAAGGATTCAAGGCGCCGCGACGCCCGGTATCTGGCTGTATCAGCCGCAGCCGGGTGCGCTTTCGCAGACGGTTTCGGCCGCTGCGGCTCGGTGCGGCGCTGCATTTCATACCTTTGGGCCGGAAGCGGCGGGCTTAACGGTCGGCGCACTGGTCAGCGGCGGTATGACCGGGGAAGCGTATACGGAAGCGCTGCCCGCAGAGCCGGTGATTTTGATGGACGGGCTGGATAAAAAAGGGCTGGATCAGTTCCTCGCGGCGCTGCGCAGCCAGTGTGCGGCGGACGGACAGCCGCCTGTCGCCCTCAAAGCGGTCGTCACGCCGACCAACCGGAGCTGGCAATTCGCGGCGCTGGCAGCGGAGCTTGCCAAAGAGCACGCGCTGATGCATAAAAATAAGTGAAACAGACCAGGCAGAAAGGAGCGGCAACATGAACAGGCAGAGACTGCGCCGAATCGGCAGTTTCCTCACAGCGGCAGCGCTTTCCTTCGCCCTGACCGGGTGCAGCGTTCCGCGAATCATCGGCAGCGTCGACACCCTTCTGACGCCGCCCAGACTGACCGACGACCAAAATGATATCTATGACGCGCTCAGCGCCCACCTTTCCGGTGACTCGATGCATCTGGTCTATCCCCAGAAGGGCGAGAACCTGTCGGCCTTTATCTTCTGCAATCTGGACGCCGACCCCAGCGATGAGGCGGTCGTTTTTTATCAGCAGACCACCTCCTCCACCGCCGCAGCACCCATCAGCATGGCGGTGCTCGACCTTGTGACGGGCAGCTGGCAGGTCGTCTCCGAGACCGAGCTGGAGGGCAGCGCCGTCGAGGATGTGACCCTCCTTTCGGCCGACGGCGCGCAGCTGCTGGCGGTCGGGCTTTCCTATGCAGGCGAAAACGGCAGCAGCCTTTTGGACATCTTCTCCCTGCAAGGTGACGGAATGCAGCGCATTTCCTCCAAAGCTTATCAGGCCAAAGCCCTCGGCGACCTGACCGGGGAAGGGAACGACGACCTGCTGCTGATCTATACCCAGGAGGACAGCGAGGGTCTGGCGGAAGTTCAGGCCGGGCTGTTCCGCTGGGACCTTTCGGCAGGGGACAGTGCCGACCCGTATTTGCTGGTGGGAAACTGTAAGGTAAACCCGGAGATGACCCGATACCAGCAGCTGAGCGTAACGGCTGAATCGGACGGCTCGACCCTTTATCTCGACGGCTACCGGGGCAATATGATGATTACGGAAGTGCTGTCCTGCACGATGTGCGGCGGCGAGATACAGCTGATCAACCGCACCTGGAGCGAGGGAACCATAACCGATTATCCCCAGCGGCTTTCGCTCACATCGATGGACGCGGACGGGGACGGCGTTATCGAGATCCCGGGGCAGACGATGCTCCCCGGCTATACCGAGGAGGACGCCGAAATCCTCTACCTGACCCAGTGGTACCACCGGGTCGGCAGGCGGTTTGTCCCGCAGTACGCGGCCTATGTTAACAGCCTGCTCAATTACCAGTTTATCTTCCCGGAGGATTGGGTGGACCATGTTTCCGCCTACCGGGACAGCAGCCGCAACGAAGTGACCTTTTATGAATGGAAAAAGGGCGGCGCACCGGCAGATTCGGCGCTGTTCACCCTCCGTGCGGTCAGCACCTCCGACTGGCGGGCTGGGAAGGTTTCGTCGGAATACCAGCTGGTCGCCAGCCGCGGACAGATCGTCTTTCTGGCGCGGGCAGCGGACAGCGGTTCAAAATACGCCCTGACGATTGAGGAAATCCGCCAGCAGTTTTGCGATTTGGGGTAATGTTGTCTGATGAATGTCAATAGAACCTGTCATAACCGGAAAGGCCGCGGGCGACCGCGAGGGTCGCACCCTACCGTTTTAGGAAACAGAAACATATATAGGGAAAAAACAACATTTTGTAAAATGCAGACAGTAGGGGTCGATGACCACATCGACCCGCCGGATAAACGGAATATTTTTCAAATGTGAGGCAAGGAACGGCCGGGGAATTTATACCAACCTGTATTTCTCCGGTGACCAGGAAAGGAATGGTTGGGAAGATCTGAAACGTTTTTTCTCCGCCGCCGGCGGAGAAAAAACGCATCCATTACATCTCCCTGGAGATTAAGAAAGGAATGGTTGAGAAAATGAAACGGATTTTGGTAGTGGAAGATGAAGAGGCCATCCGCGATTTTGTGGTCATCAACCTCCAGCGCGGCGGTTATACCGTCACCGATGTCGCCACCGGGGAACAGGCTCTGGCGGCTTTTGCCGAAGCAGGCGGGGATTTCGACGTGGTGCTTCTGGACATTACGCTGCCCGGTATCGACGGCTTCCAGGTCTGCAAGCAGCTCCGTGCCCAGTCGGACACCCTTGGCATCATCTTCCTGACGGCCAAGACGCAGGAGATGGACAAGGTAAGCGGCCTGATGATGGGCGCGGACGATTATGTGACCAAGCCTTTCTCGCCGTCCGAGCTGGTCGCGCGGGTGGACGCGATTTACCGCCGGGTTATGCTGGCGGCGTCGGCACCCCGGATGGTGATCATCGAAAGCGGGCCTTTTGTCCTCAACGCCAAGAGCCGCACCCTCCATAAAAACGGCGTGCTGATCGACTTAACTCAGGTCGAGTACCAGATCATCGAGCTGCTGATGCGCCACCACGGCGTCGCCATGGAACGGACGACCATCCTCAGCGAAGTCTGGGGCGCGCAGGTCTATTCCGACGCCAAAATCGTCGACGTCAATATCCGTCGCCTGCGGGTCAAAATCGAGGATGAGCCTTCCAACCCGACCTATATCCAGACGGTCTGGGGCTACGGCTACAAATGGTGCCCGTGATGCGCAGGAAAAACGAGAGCGGCCGCGGCGGCATCCGCCGTTTTCCGTTTAAGGGGATTGCGCAGAAATGGCTGCTCAACTCCTTCGGCGTGGTGCTGATTATCCTGCTCACAGTCGTCTCGGCAGCCAGCCTGATGCTCCGGGATTATTATTACGGAGCCGTGCGGCAGGTGCTGATGTCCCGGTCGGATTTTATGTACAGTATGATGGAGCGGTACGCCGACGGCAGCGTCACCGGCAGCTTTGACGCCGATATGCGCAGTTATATCGCCTCCTTTTCGGACAAGGATCAGATCGAGCTGATGGCGGTCGACGCGGACGGGAATATCCAGCTGACCTCCAGCGGCTTCTCCTACCGCAGCGACAGGATGCCGGACTATGAAGACGCCCTCTCCTCGTCCGACGGCACCGGCTGGTGGACAGGAGAAATGAACGGCCAGCGGGTCATGGCGGTCTGCCGGACGGTGCCGGTCATGAGCAGCAGCTTTTCCGCCTTCCGGTTTGTCGTGTCGCTGGAGCTGGTCGACCGGACGGTCTTTTTTCTGGTCATGCTGATTATTGGCCTGTCGATGCTCATTTTGCTGGCGGTATTCCTGATGGGCCTGGGCTTCACCCGGAGCATCGTCCGCCCGATACGCGAGATCGGCGCGGCAGCCCGCAGGATCGCCGGAGGGGACTTCGGCACCCGCATTTCCCGTCTGGCCGACGACGAGCTGGGCGAGCTGTGCGCCACGGTCAACTCCATGGCGGATGAACTGGAGACCAACGAACGGCTGAAAAACGACTTTATCAGCTCGGTTTCCCATGAGCTGCGCACGCCGCTGACCGCCATCAAGGGCTGGGCGGAAACGCTGATCGACGCCGGCGCCGACGGGGAAATCACCCCGGAGGAGCTGCAGCTGATGCAGAAAGGCATGAAGGTCATCAGCGACGAGACCCAGCGGCTGTCGGGCATGGTCGAGGAACTGCTCGACTTTTCCCGGATGCAGAGCGGACGGCTTAAAATGGATATGCAGAAGATGGACATTCTGGCGGAGCTGGAAGAAGCGGTGCTGATCTATGAAGAAAAGGCACGGCAGGAAAACATCACCCTGCGCTACAACGAGCCGTCGATGCTCCCTGTGACCATCGGCGACCGGGCGCGGCTGCGGCAGGTGTTTATCAACGTCATCGACAACGCCATCAAATATTCCGACGCAGGCGGCGAGGTGCGGATTGCGGCTTCGGTCCGCGGCGATTCGATTCTGATTCAGGTGTCGGACGACGGCATCGGCATCGCGCCCGAGGACCTTCCGCGGGTCAAAACCCGGTTTTATAAGGGCAATTATTCCCGGCGCGGCAGCGGCATCGGCCTTGCGGTGGCGGACGAGATTGTTTCCCAGCATGGCGGCAGTCTCTCCCTGACTTCCACCCTCGGCGTCGGCACCAGCGTCCAAATCCTGCTGCCTATCCGCTCGGATGCGGACGAACAGCCGCTTCCCAAGGGCGACACCGGGCAGAAGATTATTGAAATCGAATAACGGAAAAATACGCGTGGATATGCTTCATAGAAAGCAGAAATTTGAATAAATCAGGGAGTCCCCTTTGATTGTTCAGAAATATACATTGATTTTTTGCAGGACAGCCTATATAATGAAGAAATAGGAAAAACAATTTGTCGAAAAGATTTTTGGAAAGATGCCGCAAAACCGTTTGGCGCATGCATATTTCCAAAAAGTGTCACTCTCCATACATCAATAGAAAGCAGGAAATACATGAAAAACAGCGAACATCCGACCTGCCCTGCAGGTTTCAAAACCAGTATCGGCGGCCAGGCCATCATCGAAGGGGTCATGATGAAAGGCCCGAAGAAATCGGCCATGTCCATCCGCAAGCCCGACGGCACCCTCTACCAGGAGGTCTGGGACAACCCCGAGCGGAAATGGTACAACAAAGTCCCCTTTGTCCGCGGCATCGCAAATTTTATCAGCAGCATGGTCGACGGCTACAAATGCCTGATGAAATCGGCGGAAATCTCCACCGAAGGGCTCGAGGACGAAAACCCGTCCAAGTTTGATATGTGGCTGGAAGAAAAATTCGGCGACAAGCTGGTCAAGGCCGTGGGGTATCTCTCGATGGTGCTGGGACTGTGCCTGGCGCTCTTCCTTTTTATGTATCTTCCCTCCCTGATCGTCAGCACCCTCCGGGGTTTTCTGCCCCACTGGTCGCTGTCGCTGATCGAAGGGCTGGTCAAAATGGGTCTGTTCATCGGCTATATGGCGGCGGTGTCGCTGATGCCGGACATGAAGCGGCTGTTCTCCTACCACGGCGCGGAGCATAAGACCATCGCCTGCTTTGAGGCGGGCGAGGAACTGACCGTCGAAAACGTCCGCAAACACACCCGTTACCATCCCCGCTGCGGCACCAGCTTTATCTTCCTGGTGCTGTTTATCAGCATTATCCTCTTCTCGGTCGTCAGCTGGGATTCGGTGGCTGTCCGGGTGGCGCTGAAACTCCTGACCCTGCCGCTGGTCATGGCGATCGCCTATGAGCTGATTCGGCTGGCGGGCAAACATGACAACCTCTTTACCCGCATCGTCTCCTGGCCGGGACTCAAAATCCAGCACCTGACCACCAAGGAGCCGGACGACGGCATGATCGAAGCGGCGATCGCGTCGATCAAAGCGGTGCTGCCGGAAGATGTAAACGAGGCGGTCTGGGGTCAATGATGGAAAACTTTGAGAACCTGCTCGCGCAGGAGCGTTTTTCCCTGAGCGGGATGGAACATATTCTCCAGCATGCACTGGAGGACATCTGCCTGGCGCCGGATTTTGAAGCGGCGCAGATGCTGGAGGCGGTCTTTGGCGCGACCCGGACAGACCTCTTGCTGGGAAGAAGCGTAACGCCGACACAGCAGCAGAAAAGTGAGCTGAGAAGACTCCTGACCGGACGGCTGGAACGGAAACCGCTCCAATACCTTCTGGGCAAATGGGAGTTTTACGGCCGGGAATTTTTCGTCGGCGAAGGGGTGCTGATCCCAAGGCCCGACACCGAAATTCTCGCCCAGCAGGTGCTGGACGGGATTCGGGACAAGAAAAACCCGCGGATTTTGGAGCTGTGCGGCGGCACCGGCTGTCTCGCGATCACAGTCGCGTTGGAGCGGCCGGACGCGGAGGTCTGGTGCGTCGAGAAATCAGAAGAAGCATACGCCTACCTCGTGCGCAACAACGAAGCGCTCGCTGCCGGGGTCAAAACGGTGCTGGGCGACGCGCTGGACATAAACTGTGTTTCCGGTAATTTTGACTGCATCCTCTCCAATCCGCCTTACCTGACGGCACAGGATATGGCCGAGCTGGAGCCGGAGCTTTCCTATGAGCCGGTCATGGCTCTCTACGGCGACGCGGATGGCCTGTATTTTTACCGGGAGATTTCCCGGCTGTGGACCGGGCGGTTAAATCCCGGCGGGCTGTTTGCCTACGAGATCGGCATGGGGCAGGAAGAAAAAGTCGGCGGAATTATGCGCCAGTTTGGTTTAAATACTATTTGCCAAACCAGGGACTATAGTGGTATAATTAGAGTGTTGACGTCTGTCCGGCAGGAGACAGATGTATTTGCCTAAATCCGTAACAATTTGTTTATTTATGATAGAAAGGAATGATCTTCATTGGCAAAAGCGAAAAATGCCGATAAGAACGGCCTGCAGCAGCTGGACACCCGCGAGGAGCGCCGGAAAGCGCTGGAAGAGGTTATCGCACAGGTTGAAAAGCAGTACGGTCCCGGCTCCCTGATGCGGCTGGGTCAGAATAAAACGATGAGCGTCGACGTAATTCCGACCGGCTCCCTGAGTCTGGATATTGCCCTCGGCGTCGGCGGCGTCCCCAAGGGCAGAATCGTCGAGATCTACGGGCCGGAATCCTCCGGTAAGACGACGGTCGCCCTGCAGATGGTCGCCCAGGCCCAGAAAGCCGGCGGTGAAGCGGCCTTTATCGACGTCGAGCACGCCCTTGACCCGACCTATGCAAAGGCCCTGGGCGTCGATATCGATTCTCTCCTTGTTTCCCAGCCCTCCACCGGTGAGGAAGCGCTGGAGATCACCGAAGCGCTGGTGCGCTCCAACGCCCTGTCGATCATCGTCATCGACTCGGTCGCGGCCATGGCCACCAAAGCGGAGATCGAAGGGGACATGGGCGACAGCCATGTGGGCCTGCAGGCGAGACTGATGAGCCAGGCCATGCGCAAGCTGACCGGCATCATCGGCAAGACCAACTGCGTCGCCATCTTCATCAACCAGATCCGTGAAAAGATCGGCGTCATGTTCGGCAACCCCGAGACCACCACCGGCGGCCGGGCGCTGAAATATTTCGCCACCGTCCGCATCGACGTCCGCAAGGGCGAAGCGATCAAGGAAGGCAGCGAGTTTATCGGAAATGTAACGAAATGTAAAGTTGTCAAGAATAAGGTCGCGCCGCCTTTCAAAGAGTGCTCCTTTGACCTCCTGTTCGGCGAAGGCACCTCCCGGGAAGGTGAGCTGATCGATCTGGGCGTCGGCCTGGGCGTTATCGTCAAGTCCGGCTCCTGGTTCAGCTTTAAAGGCGACCGCATCGGCCAGGGCAAAGAACGGGTGCGCGCTTATCTGAAGGCCCATCCCGAGGTCAGCGACGAGATCGAGAAGCTGATCCGCGCCAACATCGACCGTTTTGTCTTCACGCCCGCATCCAAGGGCAAGGCCGCGACCATCAGTGTCCGCGGACCGCTCTCCTGGAACGGCAGCGAATTTGTCCGTGAGGGCGGCGAGGACGAGGTTGTGACGACGCCCACCGAAAGCTCCGGCGTACCGGAGAGCGCGGATGGCGTGCCGGACGAGGATTCCGTCCGTTACACCCTGTCCGAGAATTCTCCCGGTGACGGCGATATCACCGACTTCGATCTGGATGTCGAAGCCGATCTGGACGACTTCGTATGATGATCACGTCCATCACCCGGTACGGGGACAAAGGAAACCGCTACCGGGTCGATGTGGATGGGGAATACTGGTATATTCTCGCCGACACGCTGATTATGGACTTCCGTCTCCGCAAGGGAATGGAAGTGACCGAGGAGTTCCTCGCAGAGGTACGCGCTGCGGCCGATTACCGCAAAGGCCGCGAACGGGCGTTTTACCTGCTGGAAAGCCGGGAGCACTCCAAGGCGGAGCTGACGAGTAAGCTCGCGCGTCATATCGACTGGGAGACAGCGGAGAAGATTGCCGACGAGATGGAAGAGCTGGGGCTGATTCATGAGGACGCCTATGCAAAAAGGCTGGCCGAATACCTCAGCACCGTCCGCAAACAGGGTCCGCGCCGTATCCGGCAGGAGCTGATGAAAAAAGGCTTTCCGCGGGATGTGATCGACGAGGCGCTTTCCGGGCTGGAAACGGACGAGGACGCGCTTGTGGAGCTGGTGCGGAAAAAATATGCCCGCTATCTTACGCCTGACGAGGATGAGGAAGAACCTTCCGGATTCCGGCGCGGGTACTCCAAAGGAAAAAACAAAGCACTGCAGGGACTGATGCGGCTGGGACACAGCTTTGGGGAAAGCCTTGCCGCCATCGAAGCGGTGGAGGCCGAGCTGGCGGAGGAAGAGGAATGACCGCCTGACAAAACACTGCGATTATCAGGTGTCTGTGATGCGTTGTAGGGCAGGCCCCCTCAACCCGCCGCAGCCTTCATTATAGAGACTTCTTGCAAAAACAGAAAGGATTGTTATCAATATGTCTGAAAAACCGATCAAAGTCGGCATGGTCAGCCTCGGGTGCCCGAAGAACCAGGTCGATGCGGAGATCATGCTGGATAAAATAGAGAAAGCCGGTTTCCAGCTGGAGACCGAGCCGGGTCTGGCCGACGTCGTTATTATCAACACCTGCGGCTTTATCCAGAGCGCCAAGGAAGAAGCGATCGAGAACATCGACGAATTTTTGACCCTCAAGGCAGAGGGCCGGATCAAAAAAGTCATCGTCACCGGCTGTCTGGCCGAGCGGTATCTCGATGATATCGCCGAGAATATGCCCACTGCCGACGTCATCGCCGGTATCGGCTGCAACGGCGACATCGTTTCGATGATCAATAAAGCCCTGGACGGCGAGGTCCTGCGGGTCAAATCGCCCAAGGATCAGCTGCCGCTGGACGGCGAGCGCCATCTGTATTCGCTGCCCTTCTATGCCTATCTGAAGATCGCCGAGGGCTGCGACAACTGCTGCTCCTACTGTGCGATTCCGTCCATCCGCGGCCGTTTCCGTTCCAGACCGATGGAGAGCATCATCGAGGAGGCAAAGGAACTGGCGGAAAAGGGCGTCACCGAGCTGGTGGTCGTCGCGCAGGATACTTCCCGTTACGGCCTTGACCTCTACGGCGAATATAAGCTGGCGGCGCTGCTCAGAGAGCTGTGCAAGATCGACGGCATCCGCTGGATCCGCACCCTCTACGCTTACCCCGAGCGCATCACCGACGAGCTGATCGATACCATTGCTTCCGAAGAAAAGCTGGTCAAATACCTCGATATCCCGATGCAGCACTGCGACGGCGATATTTTGAAGGCCATGAACCGGCCGGGTGACCAGAAGATGCTCAAGACCCTGATCCGCAAGCTGCGGGAGCGCATCCCTGGCATCGTCCTGCGCACTTCGCTGATTGCAGGCTTCCCCGGTGAGACGAATGACCAGTTCAAAAAGCTGGCCCAGTTTGTCAAGGATATGCGTTTTGATCATGTGGGCTGCTTCCCCTATTCGGAGGAAGAGGGCACCCGTGCCGCCGCCATGGACCACCAGGTCGACCCCGAAGTCCGGCAGCACCGCGCTGAGATTATCCAGGATGAGCAGGACAACATCACTATGGCCAAGAACGAAAAGCGTCTGGGTCAGGTCGTCAC
The DNA here is from genome assembly GCA_945835425.1 of uncultured Clostridia bacterium. Lineage (GTDB taxonomy): Bacteria > Bacillota > Clostridia > Oscillospirales > Ruminococcaceae > Faecivivens. The sequence continues at coordinate 5,411 of CAMAJC010000006.1, read as the reverse complement.
CGTCGTGACCGAGGGCTGGGACAAATATGCCGAGTGCTATTTTGGCCGCAGCGAATACGAAGCGCCGGAAATCGACGGCAAAATCTTCTTCACCTCCAAGCGCCGTCCCTATATGGGCGAATATCTGCAGGTGCAGCTGAACGATATGATGGACGTCGATATGCTGGGCGTAAACGTCGAAGACCTTTGATAATCCAATGAATAATGAATAGTGAATAATGAAGAATGAATAATTATGGTATCCGCTGGCGCGGATGATTAAAATAATATCTCAAAACCGTTTCTGCTGACAGGCAGTCGGCGCGGTTTTCGATGGCCTTATTTTGTCCGTTTCATTAGAAAGGATGGATTCCTGCGATGAATCTTCCCAATAAACTGACCCTGCTGCGGGTCATATTGGTTCCGTTTTTCCTTTTATTTTTGCTGGTGGACGCAATCCCGCTGCATGGGGTTTGGGCGCTGGTCGTCTTTGCGGCTGCCTCTATTACCGACGCGCTGGACGGGCATATCGCCCGCAGCCGGAAGATGATTACCGATTTCGGCAAGTTCCTCGACCCGGTGGCCGATAAGGTGCTGGTTTTTGCGGCGCTGATCGCCTTTACTGAGCTTGGGTTGGCTTCTTCCGTCGCCGTCGTCATTATGATGGCCCGGGAATTCCTCGTCAGCTCCCTGCGGATGGTCGCGGCATCAAACGGCAAGGTCATCGCCGCCGGGAAATCCGGCAAGGTCAAAACCGCCGTTACAATGGTTTCGATCGTCGCGATTTTGCTGCTGATGGCGCTGATGGATGCCGGTGTGCTGGCTTCCACCTTCCCGCTGGTCACGGTCAGCGGCGTGCTGATCTGGATCTGCGCCGCCATCACCCTCTATTCCGGCATCGAATATCTGGTGCAGAATAAGGAGCAGTTTACCGGCTCGATGTAACAAAATGTGCCTGTAAGGAGACCGCCATGGATTTTGCTGAGCTTGTACAGATCGCCAAAGAAACGGTCCGCCCGATGAAGCTGTCCGATTCCGCCGATGCAGGCGGCGTCGCAGCGGCGATCCTGACCGATAAAGGGAATGTCTATAAGGGCGTCTGCATCGATACGCCCTGTTCGATGGGCTTTTGCGCCGAACACGCCGCAGCCGCGGCTATGATTACGGCCGGTGAGAGCCGGATTGTCAAGCTGGTCGCTTACTGCATCGGTGTGGGCGTGATTCCGCCCTGCGGCCGCTGCCGGGAATTTCTCTATCAGATCAACCACGAGAATCTGGCTTGTGAGGTCATGGTCGGGGACGGGAAAATTGTGACCCTCGACGAGCTGCTGCCTTACCGCTGGGACTGATATTGGTGGCGACCGCAGGTCGCCGCTACAGACTGAAAACCACGCATAGACAGGAGCCAAACGGAGGAAAAACAGAATGCTCAAAAAGTTCTCTAACCGCATATATTACTATGAGGGAGAGGAGCGTACCGACCGCCCGTACCTCTATTATATCCGCGGCGACCGGCAGAGCGCCGTGATCGACGCGGGCAATTCCCGCCGCCATGTGGAGAGCTTTTACGCGGCGCTTACCGAAATGGGCCTGCCGCTACCGGACTACACGGTCATCACCCACTGGCACTGGGACCACACCTTTGGCCTGCCCTATGTGCAGGGAAAGACGGTCGCGTCTGTCCTGACCAATCAAAAACTCCGGCAGGTCATGAACTGGGTCTGGACACCGGAAGCGATGGACACCCGGGAAAAGACGGGCGAGGATATCGATTTTTGCAACCGGTGCATCCGTATCGAATACGAGAATCTCGATGAGATAACCGTCTGTCCTGCGCAGGAAGAGGTCGAAGACCGCAGTACAATTGACTTGGGCGGCATTCATCTGGAACTTTTTGCCGCCGATTCTCCCCACTCCCGCGACAGCCTGTATATTTATATTCCGGAGGAAAAGGCGCTGGCCGTGGGAGATGCGGCCTGCGAAGATTTTTACGATAATGACGGGAAATTTGATCTCGAAAAACTCCGGGCTATGCTTGCGCTTTTTCAGCCGCTGGACTTTTCCGCTTTTTTGCTGGGGCACTGCCCGCCGGAAGACCGGGAAGGAATGCTCGCCTATCTGCGCGAACAACTGATAACGAAGGGAATGTGAAACAAATGTCTTTTCTGATGACAGGGCGACAGCTCCATACACTCTGGGGATTCCGCCAGGTGATTTTTGGGTGTTGAGGCGGATGCTTGAACCCCAAAATTGTCACGCTTTGTAACTGCACACAGAAAGGAACCTGTTTTATGTTAGACCGTCTCCGCGCGGATATCCGCGCAGTCAAAGAGCGCGACCCGGCGGCAAGGAATTCCGTCGAGGTGCTGCTCCTCTATTCCGGCCTGCACGCGATTATGCTGCACCGGCCTGCCTACTGGCTTTATAATCATGATCATTTCTTCCTTGCCCGCTGGATTTCCCAGTACGCCAAGTTCCGCACCGGCGTCGAAATCCATCCCGGCGCGAAAATCGGCACCGGCGTCTTTATCGACCACGGCGCAGGCATCGTCATCGGCGAGACCGCCGAAGTGGGCGACGGCTGTACCCTCTATCAGGGCGTGACCCTCGGCGGCACCGGCAAGGACGTCGGCAAACGCCACCCGACGCTGGGCAAAAACGTCACCGTCGGCTCCGGCGCTAAGGTGCTCGGCCCCTTCACCATCGGCGATAACACGAAAATTGCCGCCGGCGCGGTGGTGCTGGAAGCGATTCCGGCCAATGCGACCGCAGTCGGCGTTCCGGCGCGGGTCGTCAAGCTGGACGGCGTCCGCGTCACCCAGGACCTCGACCAGATTCACATGCCCGACCCTGTCGGACAGGAATTTGCCTCCCTCAAGGAGCAGATCACGGCCCTTTCCAAACGGGTCGAACAGCTGGAGAAAGAAAACCGGGCGTTAAAAGAGTCCCGTGCGGTTGAATAAAGATAAAGCGGGCTGGTTTTCAGTCCGCTCAAAACAGAAAATCCAATCCTGCAAATGAAAGGAATGTCTATATATGAAGATTTACAACACCATGTCCCGCACCGAAGAGGATCTGCAGACGATCAACCCCGGCAAGGTCTCGATCTACGCCTGCGGCCCGACGGTCTATAACCTGATTCATCTTGGCAATGCCCGCCCGATCTGCGTTTTTGACACCCTGCGCCGGTATCTGAAATACTCCGGCTACGACGTCACCTATGTCCAGAACTTCACCGACGTCGACGACAAGATCATCCGCAAGGCCAACGAAGAGGGCGTCGAGTCCACCGTCATTTCCGAGCGCTACATTGCCGAATACAAAAAAGATGCGGCCGGCTTAAACGTTATGCCCGCTGACTACCATCCGCAGGTCACCCAGTTGATGGACCAGATCATCGCTTTTGTGCAGGCGCTGGTCGACAAGGGTTTTGCTTATGAAGCAAACGGCGACGTCTATTTCCGCACCCACAATTTCCCCGAGTACGGCAAGCTGTCCCATCAGCCGCTGGAAGACCTGGAAGCCGGTGCGCGGATTGAGGTCGGCGATATCAAGGAGCATCCCGCTGATTTCGCCCTCTGGAAGGCAGCCAAGCCCGGCGAACCCCACTGGACCTCTCCCTGGTCGGAAGGCCGTCCCGGCTGGCACATCGAGTGCTCCACCATGGCCAAACAGTACCTCGGTGACACTATCGACATCCACTGCGGCGGCGAAGACCTGATCTTCCCGCACCATGAAAATGAAATCGCCCAGTCGGAAGCGGCCAACGGCAGGGAATTTGCCCACTACTGGATGCACAACGGCTTCATCACCGTCGACAAGGTCAAAATGAGCAAGTCCTTAAACAACTTCTTTACCGTCCGCGACGTGGCCGGTGTTTACGGCTATGAGCCGATCCGCTACCTGATGCTGCAGTCCCATTACCGCAGCCCGATCAACTACTCGGCCGATATCATGACCCAGTGCGTCGCAAGCCTGGATAGACTCTATAACTGCAAATCCGCGCTGGAAGCGGCTCTGCCCCATGCGGTCAGCGCGCCCTTTGACCCGTCTGAGCTGGAAAGCTATGAGACCCGCTTCAAAGCGTACATGGACGACGACCTGAACACCGCCGACGCGCTCTCCGTTATCTTCGAGCTGGCGCGGGATATCAACACCACCCTGAAGGAAAATCCGCTGCCCAAGGAAAAGTTGGAAGCGATGCAGAAGCTGTTCCTCCGGCTGACCGATGTTCTCGGCCTGCTCTATGCCCGCAAGGATGACAACCAGATTCCGGACGAGGTCATGGCCCTGGTCGAGGAGAGAAAGGCCGCGAGAAAAGAGAAGAACTTTGCCCGCGCTGACGAGCTCCGTGCGCAGATCGAAGCCCTGGGCTATGACGTCAAGGAGACCAGACAAGGCACGCAGGTCACCAAGCGCGCATAAACACATAAAACACGACAACGTCAAATGTAAAAGGGGGTCATTTGTTGGGAAAGCTGTTTGACCGGATCATTACGGTATCCTTAAACCCGGCGCTGGATGTAACGCTGTGGGTCAATACGATGGATTTCAATGAGCCGAACAAGACGTCGGCGGAAAAGGTCTATGCCGGCGGCAAGGCGATTAATATCGCGCGGGTGTTCGCGTCTTATGGGCAAAAGGACGTCCGCTGCCTCGGCGTCGCCGGAAGCGATAACTATAATACATTTACGGCGCTGCTGGACAAAGACGGTGTTCAGTATGATTTTGTCCAGATTCCGGGCGCCGTGCGGGAGAACCTGACGCTGGTCATCCCGGACAAACGGGTGCTCAAGGTCAACCGGGCAGGGTGCCCCGTCAGCGCCAAGGCCATGCACGAGGTCAAGGATCGGATTCTGCGCGAGATCGACGGGCAGGGCTGCTGCCTGATCGTTTTCGCAGGCTCCCTTCCGCCCAATATCACCCCCGAAGCCTATAAATCCTTTATCCTCTCGGTCAAGCGGGAAAACGCCAAGATTGCGCTGGATTCAGCGGTCTTCCATGTGGAGGATATGGAAGAGTTGCGGCCCTTCCTCATCAAGCCCAACCTCCCGGAATTCCGGGCGATGTGCGGCACTGACCTGCGCACCGAGCAGTCGATTGTCAAGTTTGCAAAAGTCCTCTCCGCAAGCGTCACCCACGTCCTCGTCTCCCTGGGCAGCAAGGGTCTGCTCTATGTAGGAGAGGGCGGCGGCGCACGGCTGATTCCGTCGCCGGTGGAGGTCCGCTCGACGATTGGTGCCGGTGACACGACGCTGGCATCCTTTATCTACGCGCTGGAGGAAGGGGAGGACCCTGCCACAGCCGCGCACTTTGCCGCCGCAGCCGGTACGGCTTCGGTGACGCTGGACGGCACCGATATCGTCAGCAGAAAGCTGGTCGAGGATATGATGCCTTCGATTATGGTCAAGAATGTGAAAGTATAAGAAAAA
>CAMAJC010000005.1 GCA_945835425.1 uncultured Clostridia bacterium | reverse complement strand
GTTTTTCCGCCGCTGCGGGCGGCATAGGAAGTTGTCTTTTTCTTATTGGCCACCCTGCATCATCCTTTCCGGCGGGAATTTCTCACGTTGGCGGTATTTTTACCGGCTGCTTTGCCGACAGACTTACCCGGCACACCGGTTTTCGCTGCCGAATGGGCATTTCTGCCGCCTTTGGGAGGCTGTCCGGGCGATTTTTTCCCCTGCGGACGGCTGTCCTTTTCATGGAGCGGCGGCACAAGGCAGTTCGGTCCGGTGCCGATTAAGTCGGTCCGACCGGCCATTTTCAGTCCTTTGATAACCAGATGGTGGTTCTGCGGAAGGAAATACTGGAGCATTGCCCGCTGCATCGCCTTTTCCTCCGGCGTGCGCGGGACATAGACCGGCTCGAGGGTGTACGGATTCATGCCGGTGTAGAACATGCAGGTGGAGACGGTGCCGGGCGTCGGATAGAAGTCCTGCACCTGTTCGGGGTGGATGCCCTGTTCCTTGAGGAAAAGGGACAGCTCGACCGCGTCCTTCATGGTACTGCCCGGATGGGAGGACATGAGGTAAGGGACGAGGAACTGCTTTTTGCCGATCCGCTTGGTGGCGGTGTAGAATTTTTCCGCAAAGGCCCGGTAGACTTCGATATGGGGCTTGCCCATGCAGTCTAAAACGTCGCCGCTGCAATGTTCCGGCGCCACCTTCAGCTGCCCGGAAACGTGGTACTCGACCAGTTCATTTAAAAAGCTGTCGTCCGGGTCCTTCATCATATAGTCATACCGGATGCCGGAGCGGATGAACACCCGCTTGACCCCGGGGATGGCGCGGATTTTGCGCAGCATTTCAAGGTACTCCTGATGGTTGACCTCCAGGGCCGGACAGGGCGTGGGCGCTAAGCATTTGCGGCCGTTTTTGCACAGGCCCTGCGTCAGCTGTTTTTTGCAGGAGGGCTGGCGGAAGTTGGCGGTCGGGCCGCCGACGTCATGAATATAGCCCTTAAAGCCCGGCAGGGTCGTCAAGAGCCTTGCTTCCCGCAGGACCGATTCCTCGCTGCGGACGGCAATTTTGCGACCCTGATGGAAGGCGATCGAGCAGAAGTTGCAGGCTCCAAAGCAGCCGCGGTTATGGGCAATCGAGAATTCGACCTCCTGCAAACCCGGAACGCCGCCCTCATCCTTATAGCTGGGGTGATAGGTGCGCATATACGGCAGGTCATAGACCCGGTCCAGCTCCTCGGTGGTCAGCACCCGCATGGGCGGATTCTGCACCAGCATTTTGTCCCCATGGCGCTGGATGACCGTTTTGCCGGTCAGCTCGTCCTGGTTGTCCATCTGGATGCGGGTGGCCTTGCAGTAGTTTTTCTTATCTTTGGAAACAATCGCGAAATCGGGGCACTGGGCGGCTCCCCAGGGAGTCTCCTCCGGCGGGCAGAGGTAGCAGGTGCCGGGAATGTCCCGCATCTGATGGATATCCTCGCCATCAGCCAGCCGGTGGACGATGGCGATGGTCTGCAGCTCGCCCATGCCGAAGGTTAAGAGGTCTGCCTGGGTGTCTATAAGGACACTCGGATGCACCGCGTCATCCCAGTAATCATAGTGGGCAAAACGTCTGAGCGACGCTTCCAGTCCGCCGATGACAATCGGCATATCCGGCCCATAAATCCGCCGGATGGCGCGGGAATAGACGGTCAGCGCACGGTCAGGCCGTTTGCCGGGCTTGCCGCCGGCGGTGTAGGCGTCGTAGTTTCGGCGCTTTAAGGCCACCGAATAGTGGGCGACCATCGAGTCGATGTTGCCGGAGTTGATGAGGAAGGCATATTTCGGGCGTCCCAGCCGGGTGAAATCCCGGTCGCTGCGCCAGTCCGGCTGGGAGATAATCCCGACCGTAAAGCCCTCCGCTTCGATGACGCGGGAGATGATGGCGGTGCCGAAGCTGGGGTGGTCGACGTAGGCGTCGCCGGTGATGAGGATATAGTCCAGCTGGGCGATCCCGGCAGCGTTCATCTCATCGCGGGTCGTGGGTAAAAAGCCGTGCATCTTGTATGACCATTCCTTTCTGGATCGTTGATTTCTGGCAAAGAAAAAACATAAAATCAGATGTTTCTCTATATATCGGTGGCGACCGCAGGTCGCCGCTACAGGCAGGGAAAACGGGCAATTTATGCGCAGCTTACGGATTCTCCATCCGTTCCTTGATTTCGGCCCACTGGGAACGGGTGATCTGCAGCTCGCGGGGTTTGGAGCCGTCCTGCGGGCCGACGATGCCCCGGTCCTCCAGCTCGTCCATAAGCCGGGCAGCTCTCGCATACCCCACCTTCAAACGGCGCTGGAGATAAGAGGTGGATGCCTGTCCCGCGTCGAGAATCACGTCGACCGCCTCCATGATCAGCGGGTCGGAATCTCCGTCCGGCACAGCGTCTCCGCCGCCCTTGCCCTTCTTGCCGCCCGATTCCGCGGCAGCGCGCTGCTCGATCTCCTCGATGATGCGGGCGTCGTACTGAACCTCGGTCGACTGGCTTTCTTTAATAAACCGAACGACGTCCTCGACCTCTTCGTCGCTGACGTAGCAGCCCTGAACGCGCATCGGCTTTTTACCGACCGGCGCATAGAGCATATCGCCGTGGCCGAGCAGCTTTTCAGCGCCGCCGGTGTCGATGATGGTGCGGGAGTCGATCTGGGAGGAGACGGTGAGGGCGATACGGGAGGGGATGTTGGCCTTAATGAGACCGGTGACGACGTCGACCGACGGACGCTGGGTCGCGACGATCAGATTGATACCTGCCGCACGGCCCATCTGGGCGATTCGGCAGATCGCGTCCTCGACCTCATTGGGCGCGGCCATCATCAGGTCGGACAGCTCGTCGATAACGACGACGATATAGGGCATATGCTCCAGCGGCGGCTCATTGGGGTCAGGGTTTTCCTTCTGGCGCTCGGCCAAGCGGTTATAGCCCTTGATATCGCGGACAGCGTGTTCACTGAACGCAGTGTAGCGCTTGAGCATCTCATTGACTGCCCATCCCAGAGCGCCGGACGCCTTCCGCGGATCGGTGACGACCGGGACCAACAGATGCGGGATACCGTTATAGATGACCATTTCAACCATCTTGGGATCGACCATGATCAGCCGCAGATCTTTGGGCGAGAAGCGGTAGAGCAGGCTGATGATGATCGAGTTGACGCAGACCGATTTACCGGAACCGGTGGTGCCCGCGATCAGCATATGGGGCATGGCGGCGATGTCGCCGATGGTGATCTGCCCGGCGATATCCCGTCCGAAAGCCGCCGGAAGGGCGCCCTTAGCGTTTCGGAACTCGTTCGAGTCGATGACCTCGCGGATGGTGACGGTGTCAGTCACCCGGTTGGGCACCTCGATACCGACCGCCGGTTTATTGGGGATCGGCGCTTCGATACGGATGCCGGCTGTTGCGAGGTTCATGGCGATATCGTCCGCAAGGCCGGTGATCTTGCTGATTTTGACGCCGGTCGAGGGCTGCAGCTCATACCGGGTGACAGTCGGGCCGCGGGTGATATCGACGATGCGGGTCTGGACGCCGAAGGATTTCAGTGTTTCGACCAGTTTTCCGGCATTTTGTTTCAGCTCCTCGCTGACGTCGGCGTTATTTGTGTTCTTCGGAAGCTTTAAGAGGCTGACCGGCGGCAGATGGTAGACCTCCTCCACCGGCGGTTCGGCAGCGGCAGCAGAAGCATCCTCCGTTTCGGGCGCAGTCTCCTCTTCCGCAACCGGGACAGCCTGCGGCGCAGGTTCCTCTTTGCGGATTTCGCTGATGGCGCTGTCCATCCGTCCGGCCAGGTCTTCCGGCTCGTCCAGGTCAAAGGGCAGGTCGTCCGGGATATCCGGGCTTTCGGGCATCGGCGGCTGCTCATCCAGCAGCTCGGCAATCGTCTCGCCAACGCTTTCGGGGTTTGCGGAGGAGAATTTGACCTCCTCCTTCACCGCCGGAGCGGCAGGTACGGCAGATGCCTGCGCGGGTTCCGCATTACCGGCGCTGACGCTGGTCTCGGTAAGCTCCGGTTCCTCCGCGTCCGCTGCCGGAGAAGGCTGCGGCGCAGCAGGTACGGCAGAAGCGGCAGGCCCATTCACAGCGCCCGGCTTTTTCTTAAAGGCCGCGATAATCGCGTCGAGGGAAGCGCCGTCTGCCTCCTGCTTTTCTTCTGCCGCAGAAGGCGCGGCAGGTTCCGGCTGCGGCTCATGAACAGGCTGAGCCTCCGGCTTAACCTCCGCTTTTTCCGCAGGAGATTTATCAAACATTTTGAGAGCGTCCTCCAGCCCCTGGGCGGAGCTTTCCTTTTTCTCCGCGGCCGAAGCGGCTTTGGCGGCGGCTTCTTTGCGCTTATTTTCAGCGCCAGCCTTTTCCTCTTCCGGAGAGATGGGGACGTCGATATTGAAGCGGCTGTTATACCGGCGGCTGGCCTGTTCGGCGATGACCGCCTGCTGCTTTTTCTCTTCCAGCCGGGCTGCGCGGGTCTCGGCGCGGGCAGCCTCCTGCTCCTCCATCATCTGGGCGCGGGCTTCCATCCGTGCCTGACGGATCTCCTGATGATCCTCATAGTTTTCTTTCAGCGACCGCACCGGTGTGCGCAGGCTGTCCCACAAATCGAGCAGCGTTGTCCCGGTGACCGCCATAATGAGAATAAACAAAAAGAGGATATGGATAATCAGGCTGCCGATGCTGCCGGTGAACTTCATCAGTGGCCAGCCGGTGATCCCGGCCATCAGGCCGCCGCTTTTCAGATCGGTGCCGTTTAAATAGAGATTGAGTACCTTATCAAAGAAGCTTTCCCCGACGGGGTAGCCGAAGAAAAACTGGGTGATGCCGCACAGCAGCACCATCAGCGCCACCAGCTCCCATACCCGCAGATGCACCTCCGCGTGGGTCCGCTCCAGCGCGATCATCAGCGACACCGCGATGCAGATCGGTCCGACGGCATAGCTGATCGGCCCGAAGATGCCCCGCATGATCTGATGGCAGGCGCCCCAGAGCATCGGTCCGTTGAACAGCGCCATCAGCGTCAGGAGAATCCCCAGAGCAAAGAGGATAACGGCGAAAAGCTGGTTGCTGCGCCGCAGCTGGGCGTCTTTTTTGGCGGATGCGGCGCTGCGGGTGGACTTTTTGGCGGTACTTTTGGCGCCGCTCTTGGCAGTCCCCCCACTTTTGGAGGCCGGTTTCTTTGCGGAAGAAGATTTTGTTGTTTGCGATTTTGCCATGTTTATGTACACGCCTTTCTTTACCGGGCGAAATAGCTTACGATGTTCATGCCTACTACCCGTTCAAAAATGCCGATGCCGCAGACGATCACGCCCAGAATCGCCGTATACCAGACGAAGATTCCGAATTTATCGGTGCGGGAGATATAGCGCACCAGCTTGATGGCCAGCAGACCGACTACAGCTGCGACAACCATGCCCACCAGAATCGGGAGCAGTTCAACCTGCAGGTCGGCGGCGGTAGCATCCATCAGCTCGCTCAGGGAGCTGGCCAGAATGACCGGGATGCCGAGGATGAAGGAATACTGGACAGCAGTGTCCCGGTCCATGCCGGAGAGCATACCGCCGGAAATGGTCGAGCCGCTGCGGGATACACCCGGAAGAGGCGCAATCGCCTGAAAGACGCCGACAACCAGAGCGTCTTTGGGGGTAATGTCGCCCGGTCCTTTATTCCTGCGGCCCACATGGTCGCCCATAAACAGCATAATGGCGGTGACGAGGAAGAAGATACCTTCCCAGAGAATGTCGTTGTCGGTCGAGAAGCTCTCGAAAAAGTCCTTGAGCACAAATACCAGTATCAGCGGCAGGCAGGAGATAATCAGCATCACCAGCATGTTGCGGTATTCGCTCCGTTCGCTCCATTTGAATTTGCCCCGGACGATGTCCCAGAGCATCGAAAACAGCTCCAGAATCAATTGCCAGATGGTTTTGCGGAAAGCAATGAACACCGCAATCAGGGTGCCCAGATGCAGCATCAGCGAGAAAAAGATACCCGTTTCCCCGCTGTTGCCGGTGAAATGCTGGAACAGCGAGAGATGGCCGGAACTGGATACCGGCAGAAATTCTGTCAGTCCCTGCAGGATCCCCTGCAGAATCGCTTCTAAATATGTCACTTTCTTCATTCCTTTCTCCAGCTTTTGAAAAAGCTGGGCAAAACTTTCTTATCCGCCGCGGCCGTGGCAGCACGCACAGACATGAGTAAGACTGCTCGACGAACTCGCAGTCCTCGTACCTTTTACCCCGCGGGGAAGCTGCATTGGATATACCTATTCTACGGAAAAATGTCAGGCCGCGGACGGGAAACCCGTAGGGCGGGATGCCCTCATCCCGCCGGGTTTATACACATTCTTTCGATATAATCGCTTTCCATAGGAAAATGGCAGATTGTCAAAAAGTATTCGCATATATTGTGCATTGTAGCGGCGACCTGCGGTCGCCACCAGATTTGCACAAATTATCTTGCTTTTACAGAAACGCTTTTTCAACAACGAAAACGGTCATCTTTTCTGAATCGATGGCGACCGCAGGTCGCCGCTACAACAACTATAACGCAGCACATATTTTTCAATAGTCTATTGTTTCCCGCAGGAAGACGTTTCCTTTTCTATTATCTATTCTCTCTTATCCATTCTCTGTTATCTATCTTTTTTCCCGGCTGGAAACGCGGGTCTAGATAATCGGACAGGCAGGTGGAGATGACCCGGCGCAGCCGCCAGTCTTCCCCATCCCGCACGCACTCAAGAAATGCTCCATCCTCACTCCGAAAAGTCCGGGTCTCCGGCGGCTGGTCAAAGGGAGAGCTTTCCGTCAGGTCGACGACCGTCAAGAGCGGCATGGCTTTTCCTCCTTCTGCGGGTCTTTGGCGTCTCCGGCTTCCTCCGCGTCGATCATGTCATAGAGGCACTGAATCGCGTCGGAAAGTCCGCCGAGGTGGCCGATCAGGCCCTCCTGCACAGCCGTTTCCCCGTCGACCGAGGTGCCGACGTCCATGGCCAGCTCGCCGGTCGCCATCATCAGCTCGGTGAACCGCTCAGGGGTGATGCCGGAATTGTCGGTGACAAAGCGGGTAATCCGCTCCTGCATCTTCTCGAAATAGGAAAAGCTCTGGGGAACCCCGACGATCAGGCCGTTCATCCGCACCGGATGGATGGTCATGGTCGCGCTGGGGACGATAAAGCTCTCCCTTGCGGAAACAGCCAGCGGCACGCCGATCGAATGTCCGCCGCCCAGAACCAGAGAGACCGTCGGCTTTTTCATGCTGGCGATCAGCTCGGCGATGGCAAGCCCGGCTTCGACGTCGCCGCCGACGGTGTTGAGCAGAATCAGTAAGCCCTTGATTTCGCTGCTTTCCTCGATGGCGGCCAGCTGCGGGATCACATGCTCATATTTGGTCGTCTTGTTCTGGGGCGGAAGGATATAATGCCCCTCGATCTGCCCGATGATGGTCAGGCAGTGGATCAGGTGCTTGGAGCCGGTCAGCACCGCGCCCATCTCCTCGATCCCGTTTTCGCGGATGCCGTCGATGGTTTTATCGGCCGGTTCCCCGCCGTTTCCCTCTTTTTCACCCGCAGCCGTTTCGGACTTGCAGGCGTGTTTTTTCTCTTCCATGCACAAACCTCCATACGAATGGTATCGGGAAGTTCTGATTTATGCGGCTTCTCTCTTTTTCAGAGACGTATTCGTGCGGTTTTCCCCCGCTGAAAGCGGGGAAAAACCATTAAATCAGATGTTCCATAGAAGTAGTCTGTGCCAAAATGGGTGGAAAATACATCTTCCTCACTGCACACCCGGAAACGTGTATAGGATTTTCGGAAAATCGCAGCCGGGAAATGTGGAAAACTTGCCGGGATGCGGCAAAACTTTCGGTGGAAAACTCTGTTGAAACGGTGAAAAGAGGGCGGTAAATACGGGTTCGACCGATTTTTGGCTTTTCCTTGCCTTTTCCCCTCTTTTCCACAAACCGGATGGAAAACGGGTGAGAAAAGGCGGGTTTTATCATCTGATGGAAAAATCAGTCCTCCGGCTGGTCGCGGAAGTCGCGGGTCGACAGGGCCAGAATCGCCCGTTCAATCGAATCGCGGGAATTGCCCCAGTCGGCGTTCGGCCCGGCGTTGCGGTAGTCAAACATCTTGCAGAAATGGGAAACGTCGCCGCCGACCGATTCCAGATGCCGGTCGAGAAGAGAGAGAACCAGCTCCTTAAAGGCCGGGTACTCTTTTTTCCCCAGGGTATCGTGGGCGACGGTCAAAAGCTTCTCGGCGTGGGGTAAGCAGATGTACTCCTGTTCCTTAAACAGCGACTGGAAATCGGGGTCGCGGGTCCACTGCTTCATGACGGTGTTCAGCATCCCGCCCATGGCCTGCTCGATCTGGCTGCATACAAAGCAGCTCTCGTTGACCGTATGGAGGTCGCCGCGTTTGCGCGGCTTGGCCTCGGCCTTAGCGGTAATATCCTTATAACCGTTTTTGCGCAGCTCCGACAGGTGGCTTTCCAGCATCAGGGCCAGGGAAAGGCGGTTTTTCTGTTTGAGCATCATGGCAAAATGGTCGGTGCAGAAGCCCGCTTTATTGGTCTCGATTCTAACGTCCGGCTCCATCATCGCCGCGCCCATGATATATTCTACGCAGCGGTTTTCCAGCATATCCCGCATCCGGCAGATGGGGCACGCCTCTTTTGGTTCAAAGACCTCGCTGACGGGGATGGTATAAATATTGTCTCTCATTGTTCACTTTCCTTTCTGTCTGACAGGAACCCGGCCGTCTATTTCCCTGCGCGGCCCAATTGGCGGCGCTTTTTTGGCGGCAGGGCATAACACTCCAGAATATACTTGTTATTATACCACAAATTCTGCTATAATGGTAGAGAACAAACTCCAATTTAAGAAAGGATTTTTGCGATGGGTGAGTATACCCTTTCCCTGCCCCGGGATTTTTCCCTGAAAGATACCCTCAGCTGCGGACAGTGCTTCCGCTGGGAAGAAGACGAAAACGGCAGCTTTGCAGGCGCGGTGCAGGACGGTTCTGTCTGTCATCGGGCTGTGCTGCGGCAGGAGGAAGGTACGCTGTTTATTGAGAGCAGTGCGGATGCTCTCTTCTGGGCGCGGTATCTCGACCTGGATGAGGACTATGACCGGTGGAAAGAGGCCTTTGCGGCCGATCCGACCCTGTCGGCGGCAATCGATTACTGCGGCGGCATCCGGCTGCTGCGGCAGGACCCGTGGGAGACGCTCATTTCCTTTATTATCAGCGCCAACAACAACATTCCCCGCATCAAGGGCATCATCGGGCGGCTGTGCGAAAATTTCGGCAAGGACGGCGCTTTCCCGGCAGCGGAAGACCTCTGCGGCCTCAGCGCAGAAGACCTCGCGCCCATCCGGGCAGGCTTTCGTGCCAAATATATCCTCGACGCGGCGCGAAAGGTCGCATCCGGGGAACTGGACCTCACAGCAGCCGCCGGGATGGAGATAGAAGACGCGCGGCAGGCGCTCATGCAGGTAAACGGCATCGGGCCGAAGGTGGCGGAGTGTGTGCTGCTGTACGGGTTCCACCGGCTGGAGGCGTTTCCGGTGGACACCTGGATCAAAAAGGTGCTGGCGCAGTATTATCCCGATGGATTCCCCGGCTGGGCGGAGCCGCGCGGCGTTGCGCAGCAGTATTTGTTTCATTATATACGCAATCTTCCGTCCGCAACAGACAATGAACATAAATAAGGAGGCAAAACCTATGGCAGAAGAAAGCCGTATTTTCCCATTATCCGAACAGGGCGTGGAGAAAGCAGCCGTCCTTTTCCGGGACGAAGAAGGAGCGCTCAAGGAGACGATGATCCTCTCGGCGCTGCAGGGCCTTATGGGCACTTTGACGGGCGATGACCCGGACGAGCCGCAGACGGTTCGGTCGGTTGTCGGCGACCTTGCCTTTTTTGCCGGGGACGCAGACAATGACGCGGCAAAAGAGCTGATCCGCACCGCAAACACGCCGCTCCTGGCCGCTATCAGCGGGACTGCGGAGCAGCAGGAACGCTGGGCGGAGCAGCTGGACGCCGTCCTGCCGGACAGCCGGAGGACCACCCGCTACGCCATCAAAAAGGAGCCGGATGTATTCGACCGTGAACAGCTGCGCGGGTATCTCGATCTCCTGCCGGAGGGATACCGGATCGTACAGATCGATGCGCAGTGGTATCCGGTCTGCATGAAAGAGGAATGGTCCTGCGATTTTGTATCCAACTTTCCCGACGCGGATGCCTATGAAAAAAACGGGCTGGGATTCCTCATTCTGAACGAAGCGGGCCAGCCGGTCGCAGGCGCGTCCAGCTATTCCTATTATAACGGCGGCATCGAGATCGAGATCGACACCCATATCGATTACCGGCGGCGGAAGCTGGCGCAGATCGCGGGCGCGAGGCTGATTCTGGCCTGTCTGGAACGCGGGCTGTACCCCAGCTGGGACGCGGCCAACCTCGGCAGCGTCGCCCTTTCGGAAAAGCTGGGCTACCATTTTGATCATCCCTATACCGCCTGGTTCCAGCCGCAGATCGTGCGGACGGCCAAGGAAAAATCGCAGCACGGATAAACGGATAAAATAGGTGAAAAGTTGTCGGGCAAGCGGACATAGTTTGTTCATTTTTCCTTTGCAAATCCCGTACCTATATGTTATAATCGGTAATTGAGAAAATGGTCGGAAACAGTCGGCAGGTCACATTGCCGGTTCCGGCTGATACATATAGGAGGAATCAATCTTGGAAGCCTATTCTGTGCTGAAAGATCTGTGTATCATCATCGTATTTGCCAAGGTCTTCGGAATCCTTGCCCGCAAGCTCAAAGCGCCGCAGGTCGTGGGCGAAATTATCGCCGGTCTGATCATCGGGCCGTCCATCCTCGGCCTCGTCAACCAGACTGAATTCATTTCGGAGATGGCTGAGATCGGCGTTATCCTGCTGATGTTCTCGGCAGGGCTGGGAACCAGTATCCAGGACCTGAAACGCACCGGCGCCATCGCTTTTCTGATCGCCTGTGCAGGCGTAGCCGTTCCGCTGGTCGGCGGCACGATTTTGTACGAAGCCTTTTACGGATTCAGTCCCTGGGGAAGCGACCAGTTTTTGAAGGCCGTGATGATCGGCTGCATCATGACCGCGACCTCCGTTTCGATCACCGTCCGGGCGCTGCAGGAGCTGGGCCACCTCAAAGGCATCGTCGGCACGACGATCATGTCGGCTGCCATCATCGACGACGTTATCGGCATCGCGGTCCTGACGGTCGTGCTGGGCTTCAAGGACCCCAGCGCCAACATCGGCAAGACCTGCCTGCTCACCGCTTTGTACTTTGTCCTGGCACTGGTGCTGGGGTACGGTGCTTACCGGCTGTTCAAGAAATATGACGACAGCCACCGCCATACCCGCCGAGTTCCGATCATGGGGCTGGCGCTGTGTATGTTCATGGCCTATGTGGCGGAGCGGTACTTCGGCGTCGCGGATATCACCGGCGCGTACCTGGCCGGTATCATCCTCTCCTCCATCAAGGACTCGGATTATATCGCCGAGAAGATGGACGTCGGCTCCTATATGCTGTTTGGGCCGGTATTCTTCGCTTCGATCGGCCTGAAGACCAATATCTCCGGGCTGAACCTGGGCATCCTCCTGTTCTGCATCGCCTTTGTCATTGTAGCGCTGCTGACCAAGATCATCGGCTGCGGGCTGATGGCCAAAGCGTTCCACTTCAAATGGAACGAGTCCCTGAAAATCGGCGTCGGTATGATGACCCGCGGCGAAGTCGCCCTGATCGTCGCCCAGAAAGGGCTGGCGGTCGGACTGCTCGACTCCACCTACTTTACGGCGGTCATTCTGCTGATTATCTGCTCCTCGATTCTGACGCCGGTTATCCTGAAATTCCTGTACGCAAAATTCCCCGACAAGACCGAGCATCTGGAAGGCAAATATTCCAACTCGGCCATTGCCGAACCGGCCAAATAAAAACTGAAACCAGCCTGCTGCCGATTTTACCGCGCAGCCGGCCGGTTTTGTTTTTGCACCAAAATAGGTATGGAACAGATATTGCGGCGGGCTGAGGGCAGCCCGCCCTACATCTTTCCGGCAAATCGACGCATACCGCCGGTATCTGTTATACCCGTTCTTTGGAAAACGCGATCGAACCCCAGCCGATCTTGCGGACAAAACCGCTGCGTTCGCCGAAATGGAGCACATCGTCATAGTTATCCGGGTTTTCGATAATCGCGTCGCAGACCTTGATCGTATCGCCGACAATCTCCTTCGGCGTGCCGAGGAGGGCATGGCCGGGATACAGGCTGTCAAATTCGTCCAGCCGCTCCGACAGCTTTTCCAGTCCGGCCTTATAAGCGCGGATGGTCATATATTCGGAATATTCTCCCTCCGGAAGCTGCCCGAAGATAAAGGTCGGGGTCGAGCAGATCGAGTCGCCGCTGAAAAGAATCCGCTTTTTGTTGTCCAGCAGCCCTGCACAGCCCGCGCTGTGGCCGGGTACATGGACGACCTCCAGGGTCTCTCCGTCGCCGAGGTCAAAGGTAAAGCCTGCTTCGACCGGCACGATCTCATAAGGATGGAAGGGCATGACGTCCGCTTCGGTAAAGTAGCTGCCGCTCTTTGGGACAAAGCCGTTTCCGCCGTCCGGCGTCATCATCGCCTGCAGCGGCGCCTCGTCATACCGATGGATGTATACCCGCGGGAACTGGACGTTGCCCAGGGTATGGTCGCCGTGGAAATGGGTGTTGAATACGTCGATGGGCTTGTCGGTCAGGGTCTCGGCCAGGGCTTTTAAATCCCCGATCCCGAACCCCGTGTCGATCAGCACTGCCCGTTCGGTGCCGATGACCAGGTGCATCCAGGCGTCGCCGCCCATGCCGGGACTTTTGCTGAGGATGGAATAAACCCCGTCGGTGACGGAGAAAACCTCTGCCAGCGGGTCGCAGTCATACCGCGCCGCTTTTCCCTCCGCGCGGAGACGCACCAGCTGGTCTTTTCCCATCTGGCTCTGTTTTTCGATAATCATTTGCTGTCATCCTTTCTATATTTATGGAAGCTCCGTTCAGTCTGTTTGACAACGCTTCCTTATATACATGGAATAAATTGGGCAAAGATGTCCGTTTTTTCTCTGGGATTTTATGCTTTTTTATGTTATACTGTAAAAAACAGGTGTAAAAGGAGATCGGCTTATGTCGGAGAAATACAGATTGATGCTTGTGGACGACGAGCCCTGGGCGCTGACGGGAATGAGAGAAATCATCGACTGGGAAGCGGAAGATTTCACCGTTGTCGCCTGCTGTGAATGCGGCTCTGAAGCGCTCCGCAAAGCCGTGCAGCTGCGTCCCGACGCCGTGATCACCGATATCCGGATGCCCGATATGTCCGGGATTCAGCTGATCCGGAAGCTGCGGGAGATCCTGCCCGAGCTGGAGTGCGCCGTTGTCAGCGCCTATTCGGATTTTGAGGTGGCAAGAGAAGCGATCCGGCTTTCCGCGATCCACTATATATTAAAACCGCTTTCTGTAGGAGACGTCCGGGAAGCTGCTCTGCTGCTTCGTAAAAAACTGAACGCAAGCAATCGCCCAAAGAGCAAGGCCCTTTCTTCCATTGTCATAGATGCGAAAAACCCAGCCTTTCCGACCCCTGGAGGGGGGGTAAATTCCTGTTATCTGCTGCTGTCCGAGTCCCCGCTCTTTCTGGCGGAACAGTCCGGTTCCCATTACTGCCAGCCGGTTCAGATAGATGCCCTCTATGGTATCTTAACAGACAGCTTCCCGGAAAATCCACCTCCGGATACCGGCATCAGCATGGAGGCGCCTGATTTTTCCGACGCGCCCCAGATGATCCGAACGGCGGCTGCCTCCCTGAACGGCGGATTTATCTTCGCGGAAGTGCCTGTAAACAGCAAATCCCAGCTGAACGCCGCCGATATCCAGCTGTATCTGGCGGAGCATATGGAGGAGGAAATCACCCTTAAAACCCTCGCCAGCCACTTTTTCCTGACCGAGACCTACCTGTGCGACCTGTTCAAAAAGCAGACCGATGAAACGATCCTCGCTTTTCTGCGCAGGATCCGGATTCATCAGGCAAAACGGCTGCTGGAAAAGAGCAGCCTGACCTTACGGGAGATCGCCTTTAAATGCGGTTACAGTGATTATTCCTATTTCGGCCGGCATTTTAAATCGGTCGTCGGCGTAACACCCGACCTTTACCGGAAAGAGATGCGCTCCCGATCATAACTATATGATAAGCGAAGACACCAAACTGGTGCGCTTCGCTTTAGACTATCGATAAAGTCTATAAGAATCAAGTGTAACAATTATTTGCGTGTAGCGGCGGTCTGTGACCGCCACCAAATCTGCACAAATTCACAGATTGTCTAGTCGTTACGATGAGAAACCGGGCGTTTAGCTTATGCTGGTGGCGACCGCAGGTCGCCGCTACAACTACGAATCATCAATTGATAACTTTTTCGACAAGCTGAAGCGAAGACACCAAACCGGTGGGCTTCGCTTTTTTATTTGGAATCGCCCTGCTTTTCCTTTGGAATCCACAGCTCGGCGACCGTATAGTACCCTTCCTTCGACCGCAGCACCAGATGGGCGTGCTCCCCGAAGGTCAGCTTTAAACGCCGGTAGATATTGGGCAGGCCGATGCTGAATTTGTGCTCCGGACCCTGGTCAGAATGGCCGTCGATATGGGCGGTCTCGCCGGAGGTGTTTTTCATCTTCTGGACAATGGCGTCCAGCAGCTCCTCGCTCATCCCGACACCGTTGTCGGCGATGCGGACAACCAGCCGGTCGTCTTTGATAAAGGTCTGCACAAGAATCATACCGCTGCGACGCCCGGAGAAGGCGTGGAGCATCGCATTTTCCGCCAGCGGCTGCAGCAGCATCGAAACGGTCGGCCAGGACAGAGTATCGGGGTCGATCTGCTCCAGAATCCGGTACCGGCCGGGAAAACGGGTCTCCATGACCGAGAAATAGGAGCCGAGGTGCCCCAGCTCTTCCTCCAGCGGCACGATCATCGGCGAATAGAGGGAATAACGGAACATCTGGGACATCCCGCCTACCAGCTGTTCGACAGGCTGCGCTCCATACCGGTGGGCCAGCGAACGCACCGATTCCAGGGTGTTGAACAGAAAATGGGGGTTGATCTGGCTGCGGTAGGCAAGCATCTCCGCCCGTATCTGGGACAGCCTTGCTTCGTAGCTGTCGGCGATCAGCTTCTGTTCCCGGCGCGTCGATTCATGGAGGTCGGCCATCGTGCTGTTGATGACGGCGGAAACCGGCTGCAGCTCGGCGATCGCCGGGGTACGCACCTGGCCTTCACCGGCGCCGATCCGCCGGATATCCTCGGTCATGCCGCCGATATCCTTCCGGACTGCCAGCAAAATCGTCAGCATCAGCACCGATACGAGCAAAATCGACGCCATGATCATCATGACCATGATATTGCGCATCTGGTCAAAGGATGCGGTGATCGCCTGCTCCGGCGTCAGGTAAACCAGCTCCCAGTCGGAGCCGTCGATGGAGGTCCGGCTGACAAAATACCGCTCGCCGCCGATCTTTTTGGTGGATTGCCCGGCTTCCAGCTGCCCCAGTACTTCGTGTTCCGCGTCGGACAGCTTCCGCGAGCTTTCCAGCAGCTTTCCTTCCTGCAGTAGGACCGTCGCGCTCCCCTCATAGCCGGAAAGAATCAGGTTGTTCATGATATCGCTCAGTTTGTATACAATCCCGCAGACAATCGGGTTGTATTTGTAGCGATAGCCGTCAATGGTACCGTAGACAGGAAAAAGATACAGAATATATTTTTCTCCTTGATAATACAGATCGGAAGTAAAAAACGGCTTTTTAAAACCATGTCTGTCCTCGATACCGGATACTTCCAGCGCCATCTCCACCAGATCGGTATACGAGTTGGTGATCGATACCTTACGTTCCCGGTCGGAAAGCAGCTCAATGTCCTGGAACCCGTCTCCAAATGTACTGATATAGGTCATAATATCCGATACGGACGAACGGGAATCAATTACAATACCCGGTGTTTCCGACAAAAGGTATTTTTGCACGGCGCTGGAATAGGAGGCCATCTGCGCAGACTCCAGCGAAGAGGACAAAATATGCTCGATGCGTTCCTGTGAGGCAGTGATAATTCGGTGGAAGCTTTCTTCCGCCTGTTTTCGGGTCACATGGACAACGCCAAAGATATAGTATAGTAAAACCGTTATCATAGCGCAGCAGAGCAATATCCACGACACCATGAGTGCGCGGCGCAGGGAATGCACCTGAATACCCAGCTTTTTCCAGTCCAGTTTCTTTTTACGCATGATTGATTTGTACCTCTCGCAGTAAAACGTTATTTTACAATATACAGCTGTTTTCTTCCACTATATTTTAGCATAGTTCACATATTTTTCTCAACCATAAAAATTAAATTATCCGAAAATCGTCAGATTAAAACCGAAAATCGTCCCTTTTCAAATTGTGAAAAATCTATTATGATAATATCAACAAGAAACGTACAAGATTTTCTTAAATTTTGTACAGACAAAATCTACAAGGAGTGATCCCTTTGGCAGAAGCGACAAAAAAAGCACAGACTGTCACCAGCGCCAATGCAACAGGATGGCAGAAGGTCGCCATCAACTTTAAAAAGTATTGGCAGATCTACATCCTGCTGATTCCGGCACTTGCTTGGTACATTCTGTTTGCTTACTACCCCATGGCTGGTCTGCAGCTGGCATTCAAAACCTATAAGGCAAAAATCGGTATCTGGGGAAGTCCCTGGTGCGGACTTCAGAACTTCCAGGCGGCATTCCGCGACATGTACTTCTGGCGCTCGGTCGGCAGAACGCTGGTTATCAACCTCGGACGTCTGGTTCTCTGCTTCCCGGCTCCAATCCTGCTGGCTCTGATGCTCAACGAACTGCGGATGGGAAAATACAAAAAGGTCATGCAGACCGTTTTCACCTTCCCGCACTTCCTTTCCTGGGTTATCGTCGCTTCTATCATGACGAATCTTCTTTCCGTAGACGGCCTGGTCAACAACCTGATTCTCGCCTGCGGCGGCAGCACCATCAACTTCCTCGGCAGTGAAAAGCTGTTCCAGCCGATGCTGTACATCACCGATATCTGGAAAGGCGCCGGTTACTCTTCGATCATCTACCTGTCGGCCATCTCCGGCATCGACCAGGATCAGTACGAAGCGGCTGAAATCGACGGCGCGACCCGCTGGCAGC
>CAMAJC010000004.1 GCA_945835425.1 uncultured Clostridia bacterium | reverse complement strand
CTGCTCGGCGTAATGGAGGATGGTCGCACTCTCCAGACCGGTTCCGATCAGGAGGACATAACCGTCCATCGTGCAGAGCGTCTCCAGCGGCGCATAAACATCCCGGGCATTCTGCGGTGCAATCAGCTGCTCCGCTTCCCTGCCGACGGCTGCGAAGGAGTTCAGCGGGTGATCACCGCGCAGACGGCCGGGACGGCGGAGAATATAATAAGGAAAAATACCCATTTCTTCGACGGTGATTGCGTTGCTGGCAGGGGTAAAAATCTGTGCAGGGTCATGAGTCCGGCTTAAGAAAAAGGAATAATCACCGGCGCCGTTCTGCGGCGGCATCAGCCCGGGCACCGGTTTTTCTTCATAAATATCCGAAAAGGCCGGAACGAGAACGGTGCAGCCGCTTTCCAGAAAGGCTTCGGCAAGGCCGTCCGCGCCGCCCTCGATTTCGTCGCCGAAGGAACGCATCGAAGTGTGAATGCAGACGGCGGCGTTTTGGAGGCCGAGAGAATAGATGGCATTGATAAGCGTCTGTTTATGTATCATAGAAAACCTCCGTCCGGCCTGCCGCGGATTATTCTTCGTCAATCCGCTCGATCTTGAAAATAACGGGCCTTGTGCCGTCGTTGCAGCAGGCGATCATCATTTTCTCATCGTTTGTCCAGCCTTTCATAATGGAACCGCCCTGCAGCGCCGTATATACATACCGGCTGATGGCGTCCCAGGCTTCGGAGCAGAATTTACCGTCCAGCATATGCCAGAAGTCATCCCGCTTGTCATTGCGCTCCAAAATAAACTCCTGCCCAACCTCGAACATGGGACAGGGACCGGATTTCGGGTCGGCGAGATATTGCTCCTGCAAATCGTTGTAACATTCCTTGCGGAGGACGGTAATCTTGCATTTATGGGTCATAAGGTGCTCCTTTCAAAGGCAATACATACTATATTTACTCTTCGTCCAGCGCCCAGTCCTTTGCGCGGGAAACAGCTTTCCGCCAGAAGCGCATTTTTTTCGCTCTGGTTTCCGCGTCCATCTCCGGGGTGTATCTGCGCTCGATTCTGCGGGCGGAGAGCAGCTCCTCCCGGTTCCAGAAGCCGACCGTCAGGCCCGCCAGATAGGCTGCGCCAAGGGCAGTCGATTCATAAATCTCCGGACGGAGGATCGGGACGCCGAGGATGTCCGCCTGGAACTGCATCAAAAACGCGTTGGCCGAAGCGCCGCCGTCCACCGCCAGTTCGGCGATCGGACGGCCGGTATCGGCGACAATCGCTTCGAGAAGGTCGGCGGACTGGTAGGCAATCGATTCCAGCGCCGCGCGGATGATATGGGCGCGCTTGGTGCCGCGGGTGATGCCGATGAGCGTGCCGCGGGCATACATATCCCAATGCGGTGCGCCGAGCCCCGTAAAGGCCGGAACCATGTAAACGCCGCCGGTGTCCTTGACCTTGCGGGCGTAGTATTCCGAATCGGCCGAGTCGCCGATGAACCGCATCTCATCCCGCAGCCACTGGACAACGGCGCCGCCGGTAAAGACGCTGCCTTCCAGGGCGTACTGGATATGTCCCTGCGGCGAAGCGGCAATCGTCGTAACAAGGCCATTTTTGCTCTCGACCGGCTGGTCGCCGGTGTTCATCAGCAGGAAGCAGCCGGTGCCGTAGGTGTTTTTGACCTGCCCCTCTTCCCAGCAGCACTGGCCGAAAAGAGCCGACTGCTGGTCGCCGGCGACGCCTGCGATCGGTATTTCGACGCCGTTGATATGGGCGTTTCCAAAGACACAGCCGGACGGGCGCACCTCCGGGAGCATCGCTTTCGGGATGCCCAGCAGGGAAAGAATCTTTTCGTCCCAGGTGAGGGTATGGATATTGAACATCATCGTGCGGGAAGCGTTGGTGTAATCGGTGGCAAAGATTTCGCCGCCGGACAGCTTCCACATCAGCCAGGTGTCCACCGTGCCGAACAGCAGCTCTCCCCGCTCTGCACGCTCCCGACTGCCGGGAACATGGTCGAGAATCCAGGCGACCTTGGTGGCGGAAAAGTATGCGTCGATCAGAAGGCCGGTCGAAGAACGGATATAATCGCTCCAGCCGTCCGCCGCCAGCTTTTCGCAGATAGACGCGGTGCGGCGGCACTGCCAGACAATCGCGTTGTAGATCGGCCGGCCGGTGTCCTTTTCCCAGACAAGGGTCGTTTCCCGCTGGTTGGTGATGCCGATGGCGGCGATTTCTTCCGCCTCGATGCCTGCCAGCAGCATGGCGTCCATCAGCACGCCGTACTGGGTGGCGTAGATTTCCAGCGGATCATGCTCAACCCAGCCTTCTTTGGGATAAATCTGGGTGTATTCCCGCTGGGCAATGCGGACGATGTTCTGCTCCCGGTCGAAAATGACGGCGCGGGAACTGGTCGTTCCCTGATCCAGCGCGATCATGTACTTCTTTTCCATCCTTTAACCATCCTTTCTGTTGTATGATACATGTGTGAAGTAAATATCCTTTACAGACGAAAGATAAGTGTTCACCTGTAAAGGAATGCGTAAAGTATACTAACTTTACATTATTTTAAAAGCCTTGAGCTGATCGTAAAATCGTCTCCGTCGGGTTCCATCAGCATGCCGCCGGCAATGCCGATCTTGATGGGACCGTGTTCGCCGTCGATATGGACCGATACGACCTTGCCCTCACGGGTGGCGGTGACGGTGAATTTGCGCTCGCCCTTCTGGGAGATGATTTCCGCTTTGGCTGTGCAGCCGTCCCGCAGGCCGAAAATGCGGATTTCGGGATCGACTTCATAATCGTAATCCGGGCGGTCGTCGTGACTGCCGAGGACGAGGATGGTGTTCTCGCGGACGTACAGCGGAAGCGTAAAATAATCATAAGTATTTTTAAACCACTTGCCGCCCTCGACCGTCTCGCCGGTGAACCAGTCAGTCCAGAGGCCTTCCGGCAGGTAGTATTCCCCTACCCCATCGGGATTCATGATTGGCGCGACCAGCAGGCTGTCGCCCAGCATATACTGGGTGTCGACAAAGGGTGCGGTGCGGTCATCGGGGAACTCGAGGAGCATCGGGCGCATGATCGGGATGCCCTCTTCATGGGAGGTCAGAGCCATCCGGTAGAGGTAAGGCATCAGGCGCATTTTGAGTTTGGTGAAGGCGCGGGTGACGTCGACCGCTTCTTCGCCGTACATCCACGGCACTTTGTAGGCGTTGCTGCCGTGGTAGCGGCTGTGGGAGGAGAGCAGGCCGAACTGGGTCCAGCGCTTGAAGATGTCGTAATCGGACACGCCCTCAAATCCGCCGATATCGTGGCTCCAGTAGCCGAAGCCGCACAGCGCCAGGGACATACCGCCGCGGAGCGACTGGGCCATGGACGGATAGTTCGGGAGGTTGTCGCCGCCCCAGTGAACCGGGAACTGCTGACCGCCGGCAGTGGCGCTGCGGGCGAAAAGGCAGCCCTGCTGGGGACCGTAAACTTCTTCCAGCAGCTCATAAACGGTCTTGTTATAGAGGTAGGTGTAGTAGTTGTGCATCTTGTAGGGGTCGGAGCCGTCAAAGTAGGTGACGCCGTATTTGGCAGCCTTCGGGCCGTAATAGGGGTCCTGCACCGGAATCCGTTCGCCGAAGTCGGTCTTGAAGCAGTCGACGCCCATCTCGCAGAGCTGGCGCAGATAACCCTGATACCATTTGACCGCATCGGGGTTGGTGAAGTCGACCAGGGCCATGCCGGCCTGCCACATATCCCACTGCCAGACGCTGCCGTCGCCGGTCTTGACAAAATAGCCTTTCTCCATGCCTTCCTTAAACAGGCGGGATTTCTGGGCGATGTAGGGGTTGATCCAGCAGCAGACCTTGATGCCGCGGTCGTGAATCTTGCGGAGCATCCCTTCGGGGTCTTTGAAGGTGTCCTCGTTCCAGAGGAAGTCGGTCCACTGGAACTCCTTCATCCAGAAGCAGTCAAAATGGAAGACGCTCAGGGGAATGTTCCGTTCCAGCATCCCGTCAATAAAGGAGAGGACGGTTTCTTCATCATAATTGGTCGTGAAGGAGGTGGAGAGCCAGAGGCCGAAGGTCCAGGCAGGCACCAGCGGAGGACGGCCGGTCATGGCGGTATAGCGGCTGATGATCTCCTTATAGCTGTCGCCGCCGATGATCATGTATTCCAGCTCTTCTCCGGGAACCGAGAACTGGGCGCGGGTCACCATCTCGGAAGAGAACTCGTAGGAGACTTCTGCGGGCGAATTGACAAAAACGCCGTACCCTCTGGTGGAGAGGTAGAACGGGATGTTTTTATAGGCCTGCTCCGAGTTGGTGCCGCCGTCGGCATTCCAAAGATCGACCGTCTGGCCGTTTTTGAGGAAAGGGCCGAACCGTTCACCTAAACCTGCGATCTGTTCCGAAACGGACAGGGAAAGCTGCTCGCGCATATAGGTATTGCCGTCCGGACCGGTGAGGTGGGCCATGCCGCGGAAACCGGAATCGGTCAGGGGTTTGCCGTCCCAGAAGTAGCGGATGCCCCATTCGCCCTGGATATCCATCTCGGCGGTCAGCTTGCCGGAACGGAGGGTCACATGGTCGCCGTCAGCGGTGACGGTGCCGCAGTCGCCCTGATTCTGCAGATTAAATGCAGGACCGGTCTTGCGCTCGCCCATAAAGTTTTCCATTTTGACCGCAATGACGCCCTCCATCGGGCTGCGGAGGGTGACGGTCATCTGGCCGACATTCAGGGTCATACCGCGGTGGGTAACCGGGCGGTAAGGGCCGTAAAGGGTGACAGAGTGGTCATCGTAATGACCGGCGTAACTGCAGGCGGGTGCTTCGAGGGTAAAACCGGCGCGTACCTGCCACATTCCATCGCTGAATTTCATAAATAACTTCCTTTCGCGCTTTTTTTTCCTATATAATAGCAGGAGCCTCTGCTTTATGCAGAGTTTGTCTCTTTCGGATGCATGTCTGCGTGTTTTTTCCCGCTTTCGACGGGAAAAAACACAAAACAAAGTTTCCGTAGGATTATTGCCGGAGAAAAAGCTGATGATATTTCACTGCGCTGGCGCTGCGGATGCAGCGGGCGCTGATTGACATAAATAAAAACAGGATGAGTAAAAGATTATACCAAACATCCTCAGAAGGTGCTGATGACCTCTTCGTCCAGAGAGCGAACCAGTTGAACCGCCAGCCGCACGACGTTTTCATAGTCCGAAATCGAGGAGAAGCCGTGGTGGGTGTGGGCGTAGCGGACCGGGACGCTGATGACGACGGTCGGGACGCCCTGGCCGGTCAGGTTGATCTGGGCGCCGTTGGTGCGGCCGCCGGTGCGAACGGCTTCCTGCACCGGGATGCCGTTTTCGTGGGCAAGGTCGAGGGTGTACCGCATCAGCCGCGGGTTGGTGATCATGCCGACGTCGATGTGCCGCAGCATCGCACCCCGGCCCATGCCGGTCTGAATCTCCGCTTCGGGCAGGAAGGTGTCGTCCGCCGGTGCGCCTTCAAAGACGATCGCCAGGTCGGGATGGACCGTCTGAGCCGCAACCTGTACGCCGCGGTCCCCGACCTCTTCCTGCGACGTGAAAACGCCGGTCACATCGACCGCCAGCTCTTCCCCGGAAAGCTCCCGGAGCACATCGCACAGGGCGCTGCAGCCGACCCGGCAGTCAAACGCCTTGCCCAGCATGACGCCGTTTTTCTCGTTATATTCAAAGGAAACGTCCGGTACAACCGGCGCACCGACTGCCATACCGAAGGAAACAGCCTCTTCCGCCGAAGTCGCGCCGATATCAATGACCATGTCGGCAATTTCCGGGCTTTTTCCCCGTTCGGCTGCCGACATATAGTGCACCGGGCGGCTCGCCACAACGCCGGAGATCCAACTGCCGTCCAGTGCACGCACACGCACTTTAGAAGCCGGAACTGTATAAGACGACCAGCCGCCCAAAGGCATAAATTTCATCGTGCCGTTTGGCAGAATGGTGCGAATCATAAAGCCGACCTCGTCCGCGTGGGCGTCCAGCATCACCATCGGCCGGGTGCCGGTATTCTCCCGGCGGGAAAGGTAGAGATTGCGCAGGCTGTCCTCTGAAACAGCTGCAAAATCTTTGGCAGTTTTCCTGCCCAGCGCAATGACCTCGTCCTCAAAGCCGGAAGGGCCGTTTGCGTCGGAAAGGGTGCTGATCAGTTGCAAAGATGTTTTTCGATTCATAAAATAAGCCTCATTTCAAGGCCCGTCCTTCCCGGGGGTCTGGGAAAAGACAGGGCATTATTTCCCTTTCATTCTAGCATAATCGTATGTTTTTTGCAATGAACAAACTGTGTTTTTGTTGCGAAAAGCCAATATTTTGCAGAAAATCAAATAGCAAAACTGTTTACAAGTATTCCTTTCCATGCTATAATAACAGTCGGAAAGTTCAGGAAATCCGGCTGCGAAACGGTATTTTTATATTATAGCAGATATGGAAATTCTGTGTATAGAAATCTGTACGGAAAATAGAACATTTTGAAAATAACGGAGGCGCAAAAGGGTATGGAAGTCCTGCAAATACAAAGGCCTGACCATCTGGCGGAGCAAACGGTTCAGGAGCTGAAACAGGCCGGGCTGCAGCTGGCAGCGGCGGAAAGCTGCACCGGCGGACTGATCGCCGCGCGGATCACCTCGGTTTCGGGGGCATCCGGCGTTTTTCACTGCGGGATGGTCACCTATTCCAACGATATGAAGGAAAAAATGCTGGGGGTCGCCCATGAGACGCTGGAGCGGTTTTCGGCGGTTTCGGGAGAGACGGCGGCGGAAATGGCAGCAGGCGTTCGGCGGTTTTCCGGCGCGGATATCGCGGTTGCGGTCACGGGCAACGCCGGGCCGGAGCCGTCAGAAGGAAAACCGGTCGGCGAGGTGTATGTCGCAGTGGACAGCGCATGGTACCGGGAAACCGTCCGGCTGGACTGCCCGCCGCTTTCGGGCGATGTGCGGCAGCAGATCCGGATGCTGGCGGCGGACAAGGCACTTCTCATGGCAGGGCAGGCCATCAGAAAACAGGAGGAAAGACAATGACTACACAGTTTCTGATTGAGATCATCGGTACAGTCGCGTTTGCGTCTTCCGGCGCCATGGTCGCCATCCGCAAACGGCTGGATTTGTTCGGCGTGCTGGTCCTGGGTGCGACAACAGCGGTCGGCGGCGGCATTATCCGGGATATCATCCTCAACATCACCCCGCCCGGCAGCTTTCAGAATCCGGTCTATTTTGTCCTGGCAGCGGTGACGGTCGGGGTGCTGTTTTTGATCTGTTATCTGCACCCCTATTTTCTGGACATGGAATTCCTCGAAAACTACGAAAAGCTGATGAACGTGCTGGACGCGATCGGTCTGGGCGCATTCACCGTCCTGGGTGCGCAAAAGGCGATCGAAGCGGGATACGCCGATTACCGGTTTATGGCGATTTTCCTCGGCGTCGTCACCGGCGTCGGCGGCGGTCTTTTGCGGGATATGATGGCGGGCATCACTCCGTATATCCTCAAAAAGCACATCTACGCCTGTGCGTCTATCGTCGGCGCGATGTTTTACATTTATACGCGCCCCTTTATGCCGGAGGCGCTGGCGATGTTTCTGGGCGCAGTGCTGGTCGTCACAATCCGGATGCTGGCGACCAAATACCGCTGGAACCTGCCGGTAGCGCGGATTCCGCGGCTGTAAGGATGATAATCCATGAAGTTTCTGAAGAAATATGCCGCGCCGCTACTTATGCTGGCGGTGTTCGAAACGGTCGCGGTCGTTTTATGGCTCCTGATGGACAATATTTTTTATCTGTTTAACTTCACTTACATCGGCGGCTGCATCGCCCTGGGGCTGACCCTTTACGCGCGGCAATATAAACATGCAAGACTCGTCGTCCAGTTCGGGGTCGGGCTGTATATGCTGCTCTATCTGGGGTTAATGTCCGGAGAAAATATGCAGATCGAGGGATTTTGGTACTACCTCTTTTCCGGCGTGTTTGAGGCGGCAACCATCCACTACGCGGTGGCGAAAATCTTCGGGCCGCTGCTTTTTGGACGCGGATGGTGCGGGTATGCCTGCTGGACGGCGATGGTTTTGGATCTGCTTCCCTACAAGCGTCCGCGGTCGCCGCGGAAAAAGTTTGGATATATCCGGTATATCACCTTTATCCTTTCGCTGCTGTTTGTCGGCGCGTTGTTTTTGTTCCATGTACCCGGGCTGGAAAGGGTTATGTTTCTGAGCTTTATCATCGGGAATATCCTGTATTACGCCGCCGGAATCGGGCTGGCGGTTTGGCTGAAGGACAACCGGGCGTTTTGTAAGTACGTCTGCCCGGTCACGGTTTTCCTGAAGCCGGCCAGCTATTACGCCCGCATCCGGGTTACGGTCAACCAGGACAAGTGCGTTTCCTGCGGGAAATGCCGGAAGGTCTGTCCGATGGAGGTCGATATGACCGACAATTCCCGGAAACGGACAAACGGGACGGAATGTATCCTCTGCATGGCGTGTGTGGACAGCTGTCCGAAAAAGGCGCTGAAGCTGTAATAAGGAGAAAATATGATTACATATCATACGTTTGATGCCGCCCTTCTGGAGCAGGTCAGGGAGATATACGCAGCTGAGGGGTGGAACGCCTATCTGGGCGACGATGAGAAACTGCGCAGGGCGTTTGAGCGGTCGCTGTACATACTGGGCGCCTTTGACGGCGAAACGCTGGTCGGATTTGTCCGCTGTGTCGGCGACGGCGAACATATTCTGCTGGTACAAGACCTGATCGTCTCCCCTGTTTATCAGAGACAGGGCATCGGTACCCGGCTTTTCCGCAGCGTTTGGGAAAAATACGCGGACGTACGGATGTTTCAGGTCGTGACCGATATCCATGACCCGGTGGACAACCATTTTTATCAGTCCTTCGGGATGAAAAAGCTGGCAGAGGGCGATATGGTCGCCTATTTCCGGTGAATTTGACTGGTTTGGGAAAGAATTCTGCCGTCGGATTGATAAATAGCTGTTTTGCGGGTATCGGTGGCGACCGCAGGTCGCCGCTACAGGCCAAAAACACGAATTGCACGCAAAAATTATGGACAACAGACGGTGGGATGAATTCCCGCCGTTTTTGATTGGAATCATTTTCCGGCGATATTTTTTCCCGGGCTGCATATCATAAAATTTGGGTTAGCTATTGACAACTATGCTTTTCTCTGTTATAGTATATGTAGACCCCCTCCCTGGGGGAATGGGATAACCTTTCACGTTATCGCGGAACTACTGATTAACGTGTTTTCTCCCGCCGCAGGCGGGAGAAAACACGCCTGGATACGCTTTATAAGAAGCAGAAATCCCCAAAATCAAAGGTTCCCTGCCATTTACAGAATGAAAGGAAATGATTATGTCCAAAGTCAAACTAAATGTCACCGGCATGAGCTGCGCGGCCTGCTCCGCCCATGTCGAGAAAGCACTGAACAAAACGCCCGGCGTGCAGGAGGCGGTCGTCAGCCTGATGACCAATTCGGCGACTGTGACCTTTGACGAAAAGGCCGTTTCGCCGCAGCAGCTGGTCGCGGCGGTCGAAAGCTCCGGATATGGCGCTTCTGTCGTGACAGACACTGCCGGGAAAGGCGACAAGCGCGCGGAAAACGCCAGGCAGGCCGCTGTTCAGCAGCAAAAGGAGCTGAAGGCCCAGAAAATACGGCTGATTATCTCCGGGGTATTCACCGTGCTCTTGTTTTACCTCTGCATGGGGCATATGTTCCATTGGCCGCTGCCGGGGTGTTTCCTCGGCGACCGGAATCTTTTTACGTTGGCGCTGACGCAGTTTTTGCTGCTGCTGCCGATTTTATACCTCAATTTCCACTATTTCACCAATGGTTTTGGACGGCTGTTTAAGGGCGCACCCAACATGGATTCGCTGATTGCCCTTGGTTCAGCGGCTGCGACGGTCTACGGGACGGTGCAGTTCTACCGGCTGGGATATGCCCTTGCCGACGCGAATTTCCATATGGGACATATGATTGCCATGGACCTCTACTTTGAGTCGGCGGGCATGATCCTGACCCTCATCAGTCTCGGCAAGTTCCTGGAGGCGCGGGCAAAGGCGAAGACATCCGACGCAATCGGTGCGCTCGTCGCCCTGCGCCCATCGACGGCGACGGTGCTCCGGGACGGAGCGGAAACGGAGGTCGATACTGCTGATCTGCAGCGCGGCGACCGGATCGTCGTCCGGGCTGGCGGCACGGTGCCGGTCGACGGAAGAGTTATCGAAGGCGGCGGCAGCGTCGATGAATCCGCCCTGACCGGCGAAAGCATGCCGGTGCAGAAAGCGGTCGGCGACAAGGTGACCGGTGCGACCGTCATGAAAACCGGGTACATGGTCTTTGAGGCCACCGAGGTCGGCGAAGACACCACCCTCTCGCAGATCATCCGGCTGATGGAAGAAGCGGCATCCACCAAAGCGCCGATCGCCCGGATGGCCGACAAGATCAGCGGCGTTTTTGTGCCGGTGGTCATCTCGATTGCCGTGGTCGCGTTTGTCGCCTGGATGCTGGCGGGACAAGGGATTCCGGCGGCGCTGAATGCGGCGATCTCGGTACTGGTTATCTCCTGTCCCTGTGCGCTGGGACTCGCGACGCCGACCTCCATCATGGTCGGCACCGGCGTCGGCGCCAGGCACGGCATCCTGATCAAATCGGCCGAGGCGCTGGAAACGGCTCATCATGTCGACACGGTGGTTCTGGACAAGACCGGCACCATCACCGAAGGAAAACCTGCTGTCACCGATCTGGTGCTGGCAGGAGCGGAGAGCAGCGAGAGGCTGCTGACGCTGGCGGCATCTTTGGAGAAGCAATCGGAGCATCCGCTGGCACTGGCGCTGATTGCAGAAGCGGAAAAACGGGGACTGACGCTGCAGCCTGCCGCACAGTTTGAGACACTGCCCGGCCTCGGCGTCCGCGGCGTAATCGACGGGAAAACGGTCATCGGCGGCAATGAACGGCTGATGGAGCAGGAAGGCGTCATCCTCGGCGAAGGCGCAGAAAAGGCCGGTCAGCTGGCGCAGGACGGCAAAACCCCGATCTTCTTCGCGGCTGACGGCGTGCTGCTGGGCATTATCGCGGTGGCTGACCCGGTTCGGCCGACCAGCGCCGCAGCCATCAAAGCGCTGCAGCAAATGGGCATATCGGTCATTATGCTGACCGGAGACAACCAGCGCACAGCTGAAGCGATCGGCCGCAGGCTGGGCCTTGACCGGGTGGTCGCGGAAGTGCTGCCGCAGGATAAAGAGGCGCAGGTTTCCGCCCTCATCGGGCAGGGCAAAAAGGTCGCCATGGTCGGCGACGGCATCAACGACGCACCGGCTCTGGCCAAAGCCGACGTCGGCGTAGCCATCGGCGCCGGAACCGATATCGCCATCGAATCGGCAGACGTTGTGCTGGTCAAAAATGATTTGCGGGACGTTGTCAAGCTGGTGCGCTTAAGCCACTCGGTCCTGCGCAATATCCGCCAGAATCTGTTCTGGGCGCTCTGCTACAACTCGGTGGGCATTCCCATCGCCGCAGGTGTCCTCTACCCCATCTGGGGCATCAAGCTCAACCCGATGTTCGGCGCGGCGGCCATGAGCCTGTCCTCGGTATCGGTCGTATCCAATGCCCTGCGGCTCCGATTCTGGAAAGCACCGGCGGAAGAGCAGGCAAGTTTGTCTGAAACGGCGGAGGGAACTCTGTCCGAAACCAGAATACAGCTGCCGGAAACGGTTCCGGCAAGTTCAGGAGGTAAAACTGTTATGAAAAAAGTCATGAAAATCGAAGGTATGATGTGCATGCACTGCTCCGGACGGGTCGAGAAGGCTCTGAACGCCCTGGACGGCGTAACCGCCAAGGTCAATCTGGAGGCAGGCACCGCCGATGTGGAAGTGAGCGGCAATGTCACCGATGAACAGCTGAAAGCGGCTGTTGTCGACGCTGGCTACGAGGTGGTGGGCATCCAGTGAAAGCTGACCATAACAACGTTTCCCGGCTGGTCCGCAATGCGCAGGGACAGCTGGACGCGGTGCTGCGGATGATCGAGGAGGACCGCTACTGCATGGATGTGTCGACCCAGCTGCTGGCGGCGCAGTCCCTGATCAAAAAGGCAAACCGTGAGGTGCTCAAAGGCCATCTGGAGCACTGCGTTAAGGCGGCTATGCGCAGCGGCGACCAGGAGGAAATGGATGCAAAAGTCCAGGAACTGATGGACGCGATCGACAAAATGAACCGATAAAAAAAGCCGGTCTGGAAACCCCAGGCTGGCTTTTTCCCTGTTAATATGCCTTGTATTTTATCAATCGGTACTGCTGTGCTTTTGAAAAAACTTGTCCGCCCGAAACGGTTCCAACAGCGCCTGATTTCTTTTTGAACAGTTAATTCCCCATTCCGGCTTGGCGTAATAATCCCTGTCCACAAGAACCGCATTGGGCGCTTTCCAGGCGGTCGCCGGAATCACATAGATTTCCGGCAGCTCATCTTCAACAAAATGCAAATAACAAACCAGATGCCTTTCATCCATTACCAGCTTGTCCTTTTTGATAAACGCATAATTCCCTTTGAAGATCGATTTGACCTGCACTTCATAGAAAGTGCCGGATTTTGTGTCTCTGGCGATAAAATCCACGCCGTGATCGTCCACCTCGGATGTATACACATCAAAACCATAAGAGGCAAATTCCATCTTCGCATAATACTCGCCAAATTGGCCGAGCTGCAGAGACTTAAGTGAAGACCATTTTTTGCATGGCATGATTTTCCCTCCTGCATCTTCATTTGCAAAGTAAGCCAGTCTGCTAAAAAACAGACTGGCTTATTTGACAGCAATCATTACGCTTGTTCTTCGGTTTTTTCCGGGACGGTGATCTCGACCGTTTCGATGACGTGTTCATCCATCGAGAGGATTTTGATTTCCAGTCCGTCCAGCGTAAAACATTCCCCGGCTTCGGGAATCCGCTGGATCTGGTCGATGATCCAGCCGGAGAGGGTCGTCGGGTGATCCTCCGGCAGCTCCACATCGGGCGCGATCTGCTCCAGCAGGTCATCCACATGAGTATCGCCGGAAGCCTGCCATTTGCGCTCGCCGATGGGGGTGCAGAGGCTGACGGTCTCCTCGTCCTCGTCCCAAATCTCGCCGACCAGCTCTTCCAGGATATCCTCCAGCGATACGACGCCCAGCGTGCCGCCGTACTGGTCGACAACGACTGCGATCTGCGCCTTTTCCTTTTGCAGTTCCTTCAAGAGGCCGTAAATCGGCTTTCCGGGCGGAACGAACATGACTTCCTGCATGATCTGCCGCAGCTCAAAGTTCGGGTTTTCGAGATAAGCGGAGAAAAAGTCCTTGAGGGTCACGATACCGATGATCGAGTCGATCGTTTTTTCGTAGACCAGCAGCCGCGAGTACCGCTCGGAAAGGAATACCGCCCGCACCTCGGCCGGGGTCGCGTCGGCATCGACGCCCACGACGTCTACGCGCGGGGTCAGGATATCGTTGACGGTCGTGTCGTTAAACTCCAGCGCCGACTGGATCAGATCGCTTTCATGCTGCTCCAGAACGCCCTCATCGACGGTCTCTTCGATGATGAAACGGAGTTCTTCCTCGGTGACGGTCGGGGTATTTTCCTTATGAAAGCGGCTGACGACCGCGTTTTTCAGATGTACAAACAGCCAAACCAGCGGGTACAGCACCTTCATCAGCACCGACAGTGGGCCGGAGGCAAAGAGCGCAACGCTTTCGGCGTTTTCCTTCGCAATCGACTTGGGCAATATTTCGCCGAAGGTCAAAACCAGCAGAGTCATCAGGGCTGTCGACATAACCGGGCCAAGGCTCGGCCCGAAAACCGCAGTGCAGATAACGGTGCCGATGGCGGAAGAGGCGATGTTGACGATGTTGTTGCCGATCAGAATGGCGGACAGGGCGTCATCATAATGCTCGGTGATGTACAGGGCGGTCTTGGCCCGTTTTTCCCCGTTTTCCTCCAAAGCCTTCAGTCGGGCGCGGCTGACGCTGGAAAAAGCGGTCTCAGTCGATGAAAAATATGCCGACATGGCAAGCAAAATTACAACAAGTATCGGTAAAAGCGGACTGTCCAAGAAATAATCTCTCCTTTAAATAGGCAGCTCTGATTCAGCGGCTTTCTGCTTTCAGAAAAGCATATGCAGATGTATTTTCCCCGCTTACAGCGGGGAAAATACATTCATCAGAGGTTCCATAGACGGGCGCGGATGGCTTTGCAGTCAGACGCCATCCGGCGCGGTGTAATCTTACGTTGTTTTTTCAGGGGTGCGCTGCCCTTCTTCCAGCATGCTGCGGGCAGTTTGCAGCATCAGATCGGTCACATGGTCGGTGGAGAAGATGCGGGCGACCTCTTTGACCCGGTCCTCGCCCTCCAAAGGCAGGACCTCCGTAAAGGTGCGGCCGTCGGCGGTGGATTTGCGGATCAGCAACTGGTGGTCGGCCAGGGCCGCGATCTGGGCCGAATGGGTGACGCAGATGACCTGCCGGTGGGAGCCGATTTTTTGCAGCTTGCGGCCGATCTTCTGGGCAGCCTTGCCGCTGACGCCGGTGTCGATCTCGTCAAAGATCAAGGTCCCGATGTCGTCCTTATCGGCCAGAGCGCTCTTGATCGCCAGCATAATACGGGAAAGCTCGCCGCCCGACGCGATCTTGGCGATCGGACGCGGCGGTTCGCCGAGGTTGGCGGATAAGAGCAGCTCGGCGGAATGGTTGCCGATCGGGCAGAGCTTGCAGGGCGCAAAGGAGGTCTCGACCCGGAGATTCGGCATCTCGAGGGAGCGCGCTTCCTCCTCAATGGTATGGGCAAAGCGGACGGCGGCATCGATCCGCGCTTCGGTCAGGTCATTGGCCAGAGCGGCGACCTTTTCTTTCTGCTCTCTGGCCTGCTGGGTGACTTTGCGCAGGGTCTCCTTCTGGGAGGAAATGCCCTCCAGCTCCTCTTTTGCCCGGCGGCAATGGGCAAGAATTTCCTCGACGCTGCCGCCGTAACGGGATTTCAGCCGGTTGATCTGGCGGAGGCGGCGTTCGATGGCCTCGGTCTCACCCTGATCGTATTCCAGCGATTGCAGGCTGGCGCTGAGGGCAGCTGACTGCTCCGACAGCTCGATCCGCAGATTTTCCAGTGCTTCCGCGCGGGGTGCAAAATCCGGAAAGCTGCGCAGGCTGTCGATGGCGCCGGCCGCGTCGTTTAACAGATCGCAGGCGCCGGGAAGCTCCTCGCTCCCTTCCAGTGCCCGGCAGGCTTCGCCCAGAGCGGCGGCGATCTTCTCGCTGCTGCGCAGGACTTTAGCCTTTTCCTGCAGCATCTCCTCCATCCGTGGAGACAGCTTCGCCTTTTCGATCTCCTCGATCTCATAGCTTAGGAGCTCTACACGGCGTCGCTTTTCATCTTCGCCGACCGAGAGGGATTTCATCTGTCGGAGCAGCTGACGCAGCTTCTCAAATTCGGCCCGGTAGTTTTCCGCCATAGGGCCAAGCTCGCCGAAAGCGTCGATGATCGAGAGGTGCTTTTCCGCCGAAAGGAGGATCTGGTTGTCATGCTGACCATGGATATTGATCAGATACTGCCCGATCTCCCGCAGCATCGAGACGGTGGCCGGCCTGCCGCAGATTCGGGCGGTGCTGCCGCCGTCAGCGGAAATCTCCCGCTGGACCACAAGCATCTCGTCCTCATCGGGGTAGCCGTTGTCCCGCAGCAGTCCCCGCACCTTTTCGGGAATGTCCGTAAAGGAGGCGACGACCAGCGCTTTTTTGGCGCCGGTGCGGACGATTTCGCGGCCGGTCCGCTGACCGAGACAGGCGTTGATGGCGTCGATAACGATCGATTTGCCGGCGCCGGTCTCGCCGGTGAAGACGGTGAGGCCCTCTGAAAAGTCTATGGCAGCTTTCTCAATGACCGCCAGGTTTTCAATGTATAGCTGGCACAGCATCTGCTGCCCTCCTTAGTGCTCCCGTAAAATCTCAGCGATCTGATCCGCCAGCAGACGGGCCTGCTCCTCGGTGCGCATCAGTACGAAAATCGTGTCGTCACCGGCAAGGGTGCCGACGACGCCGGTAAATCCCATCGTGTCCAGAGCAGCGCAGGCAGCATTGGCCATGCCTGTATGGCAGCGGATACAGGTGATGTGGCCCGCATAATCCACCGACACAAGCGACTGCACAAAAACAGCCCGGTACTTCTTTTCCAGATTGCTTTTATCCCGCTGGCCGGGTGCGTAATAATAGTTTCCTTCCCCGTCGGAGACTTTGACCAGGCCCAGCTCCTTGATATCACGGGAGATGGTCGCCTGGGTGGTCTGGATTTTTTCCTGGGTGAAGAGTAATTCCTGCAGCTGTTCCTGCGTATCGACGCGGTTTTTGTCGATCAGTTCCAGGATTTTCTGCAGCCGAACAGATTTCACGGACATAGATGGTATTTCCTTTCCTTTATTTTCATTTATTTCGATGCGCGCCAGATCAGCTTTTCGTTGAGCACATCGTAAAACGATTTGCCCGTCAGGTTGATCAGCGACACGCTTTGATCGCTTTTTTCAAAGATCAGCCGGTCTTCCGGGCCGATCATAATCCCCTCCTCCCCGTCGATCGTCAGATAGACCTCCGAGGCGAGCGTGCCTGCGTTCGGATAAACGCAGAGGCTGCTGGTCTCGTCGAAGATGATCGGACGGGTGAACAGCGAATGGGAAGACAAGGGAGTTAAGGCAATGCAGTTGATCTCCGGGTCGATGATCGGGCCGCCGGCGGACATGGCGTAAGCGGTTGAACCAGTCGGCGTCGAGAGGATCAGGCCATCTGCCCGGTAGCTGCCCACGATCCGGCCGCGGTTTAAAACCGTTAAATCGACCATGTGATTTGATGGGCCGCCCTTGGAGACAACAGCCTCGTTCATCGCCTGCCAGCTGCGCTCACAGGTTTTGCTGCGCAGGGTGACTTTTAAAAGCATCCGCTCCTCTACCGTGTACTCGCCGGTTTGGAGGTACCGGAGCAGGCCCAGCTGGTCACTTTCCAGCGTCGCCAGAAACCCGAGGTGGCCGAGGTTGATTCCCAGCACCGGTTTATGATGAGCGGCGGCGAACTTGCCGTAATGGATGATGGTGCCGTCTCCGCCGATGGCGACGCAGATGTCGCACAGGGCAGCCAGCTCTTCCAGCTCACCGTAGTGCAGCTGCGGGCAATCGGGAAACCGGCCCTGCATCTGCTGGTCGATCCAGAATTCAAACGGACCGGAAAAACTCATCCCGGTCAGCATCCGGATACAGTCGTGCACGCGGGGTTTACTCAGATTGGGCATCAGCAGCAGCTTCATGGGCCGCCTCCTTTTTTATATTCATCGGTCGAGAGCCTGATGCGCCGCAGCGGTCAGCTCCCGCAAAACTGCATCGTCAGGAACGGACTGCCCGCCTTTTTGCAGCAGATAAAGATATTCAATATTCCCTTCCGGGCCTTTTATTGGCGAATAATCCGCCTGCAGGACGCCAAAACCGTTTTCAACCGCATACCGCGCAACGCTGCGCAGAACCTGCAGATGGATTTTCGGGTCCTTGACGACCCCTTTTTTGCCGACATTCCCTTTGCCGGCTTCAAACTGGGGCTTAACCAGCACAACCGCCTGCGCGTCCGGCGCAAGGATTTCCTCCATGACCGGCAGAACATACGAAAGGGAGATAAATGAAACGTCGACCGAGCAGAAATCCGGCTGCTCCGGCAAAGAGGCCGCGGTCAGGCTGCGAATGTTCGTATTTTCCATATTGCAGACCCGCGGGTCTGAGAGGAGACTCGGGTGCAGCTGGCCGGTGCCGACGTCGATGGCATAAACATATTTCGCGCCATGCTGCAGCATACAGTCGGTAAAGCCGCCGGTCGACGCGCCGATATCCGCGCAGACCTTCCCTTCCAGCTCTAGCGGGAACCGTTCCAGCGCCCGCTGGAGCTTCAGCCCGCCGCGGCTGACGAAAGGCAGCGTTTCCCCTGTGATGCGGAGCGCCGCGTCCGGTTCAACGGCGAAGCTGGGCTTTGTCAGCGTTTTTCCGTCCAGCGAAACCTGGCCGTTTTTGATGAGCGACTGCGCCTGCTCCCGGCTGGGAGCGAGGCCCTGCTGCACCAAAGTGATGTCCAGACGCTGTTTCATCGGGTCTCCTCCTGTATCT
>CAMAJC010000003.1 GCA_945835425.1 uncultured Clostridia bacterium | reverse complement strand
ATCCGTCAGGGCATCCGCGAGGCGGAACGCAGCCAGCTGATGGAACAGTTCCAGGAGAAGGTCTGTGAGATCGTCACCGCCGTTGTCCAGAAGGTCGAGCCTGCGACCGGCAACGCGACCGTCGAAATCGACCACAACGAATTTCTGCTGTTTAAGAATGACCAGCTGCCCAGCGACGACCTCCACGAGGGCGACCGCATCAAGGTTTATGTCGTCGACGTCGTCAACCTCGACAAGCGCGCATCCCTGAAAATTTCCCGTACCCACAAAGACCTCGTCAAGCGGCTGTTTGAGCTGGAGGTACCGGAAATCTTCGACGGCACCATCGAAGTCAAGTCCATCTCTCGTGAAGCCGGTTCCAGAACCAAGATCGCCGTCACCAGCAAAAACCCCGACGTCGACCCCATCGGCGCCTGCATCGGCCCCAAGGGCAGCCGTATCTCCTCCATCGTCAACGAGCTGGGCGGCGAGAAGATCGATATCGTCCGCTACTGCGAGGACGACGCACAGTTTATCAAGGAAGCCCTCTCCCCTGCCACCGTTCTGGACGTCCAGATCCTGCCGGGCGATGAAAAGGCCTGCCGCGTAACCGTCCCCGATTCCCAGCTCTCCCTCGCCATCGGCAACAAGGGCCAGAACGCCAAGCTGGCTGCCAAGCTGACCGGCTATAAGATTGACATCCGCCCGGAAAACGAGGCCGCTAAGGAAGCGATGGAAGCGACCGACGAAAACGAAGAGCTGTTTGCGGATGAGGCGCAGGTTCTCCCGGAAGCAGAAACGGATGCTGCTGCAGAAGAAGCAGCTGAAACTGAGGATTTGGATGTATGAAAAAGATTCCTCTGAGAATGTGCACCGGCTGCGGCGAAATGAAGCCGAAAAAAGAACTGGTGCGGGTCGTCCGGTCCAAGGAAGGGGAAATCTCCCTCGACCTGACCGGCAGAAAGGCCGGGCGCGGCGCTTATGTCTGCCCCAACCTTGAGTGCCTGAAAAAAGCGCGCAAAACCCGCAAAATCGAACGCAGCCTGGATGTTAAGATTCCTGATGAACTGTACGACGCGATGGAAAAGGAGATGGAAGGAAATGTCTGAGCACTTTTTTTCCACCTTATCGCTGTGTATGCGGGCAAAAAAGCTGACCTTCGGCTTTGACACCGTCAAAGAGGCGGTGAAAGCCGGGTCCGTTTCCCTCCTTCTCACGGCCAGCGACCTCTCCGAAAAAACGGTCAAAGAGGTTCGTTTTCTGGCTGAGCAGCATGGCGTCCGTTATCTTCCGCTGGATAAGACCCAGGAGGAGATGCGGGCGGTGATCGGCAAGCTGACCGGTGTCCTCGGGATCACCGATGAAGGTCTGGCCGGTTCCCTTATACGGGCGTATGAGGCACCCGCCCGGGACTGAACGTCCCCGTCAGGAGTATAGATGCCACAGGTTTTCTCCCGTTTTCCCAAAAGCCATAAGCCGGACGGAAAACAGAAAGGCACGGTATTATGACGATAAAAAAGATTAAACTGAGCGATATTGCCAAAGATTTGAATGTCCCCGCAAAAGAGGTCGCCGAGATGCTCGCCAAGCACTTCGGCACCGAGCAGAAAAAGCCCGCGCAGACCCTGAGCGAGCAGGAAGTCAATGTTGTTTTTGAACATTACACCAATTCCAACCAGGTCGCGGATTTTAACCAGTATTTTGCCAGCAAGGACACGCCTGCGCCGAAGCCTGAAAAGCCCGCAACGCCTGCCGCAAAAGCAAAGGCAGCCGTAGAAAAAGCCGCAAGCAAGGTCAGCGGAAAACTGCGGACGGAAAAGGCAAAACCGGCGGAAGAAGCAGCGCCGAAGGCTGAAGAAGCAAAAGCTCCCGAAGAAAAACCGGCTGTCCGGCCCGCTCCCGAAAAGGCAGCGCAGCCCGCGTCGGAAGTGAAACCCGCACAGGAAAAGCCGGAAGAAAAAGCGCCTGTCAAACAGGAAGCGCCTGTTCCCGAAAAAGCACCCGCGGAAAAAGAAGTT
The DNA here is from genome assembly GCA_945835425.1 of uncultured Clostridia bacterium. Lineage (GTDB taxonomy): Bacteria > Bacillota > Clostridia > Oscillospirales > Ruminococcaceae > Faecivivens. The sequence goes on along the minus strand of CAMAJC010000003.1, from coordinate 18,010 downwards.
CCTGCCGCAAAGGAAGCTGCACCGGCTCCGAAACCGCAGGAAGAGCCCGCGCCGAAAGCGGCTTCTCCCGCAGCTGAAACAAAACCGGCTGAAAAAGTCCCCGAAGCAAAACCCGAAGAAAAAGAAGCGGCAGCGCCTGCAAAAGAGACGGCGGCTGCTCCTAAACTTGAAGAAAAGGTTGTTGACAACGTGGCAGATAGATCTGAAAAGACTGAAAATGTAAGAAGAAACGCACCGGAGCACAGTGCGAATAACAACGGTGCTCCCCGGCGCAATAACGATCGTCCCGGAAACGGCGAGCGCAGATTTGACCGCGGCAACGGTAGCAATAACGGCGAGCGGAGAAACGACCGTAATAACGGAAACGGCGGCAATAACGACCGCAGAAACGGCAGCTTTGACCGTAATGGCGCAAACCGCGGCGAACGCCGGGATGACCGTAGAAACGGCGGAAATAGCCGTTTCCAGAATAATGGCAATGGGCCCGCAAACCGTCAAAAACCCGCTCCCGCGCCGGCAGCTTCGGCTGCGCCTGCTGAACCCGTCGAGAAGGAGCGCACCGTCCGTCATGTCGATACCAAGACCTCGGACGTCAATCTGGACAAATACAATGAGCATTATGAGGACATCGCGCCCGATGCGGCTGTCCGCAGAAATGACTCCCAGCAGAAGAAACAGAAGCTGAAACAGAAATCTCAGCAGCAGAAGAAGGGCAAATTTGCCGGCACCAGAAGAGAGACCGAGGCAGAAAAACTGCAGCGGATGGCTCTGGAACGGGCGCGCAAGCAGCAGCTGAAGGTCATGATCCCCGATGAGATCGTCGTCTCCGAGCTGGCTTCCCGTCTGAAAGCAACCGTCACCGAGGTCATCAAGAAGCTGATGATGATGGGCGTTATGGCGGCGCAGCATGAGGTCATCGACTACGACACCGCGGCTCTGGTCGCCATGGAAATGGGCGCGAAGGTCGAGAAGGAAGTCGTCGTCACCATCGAGGAACAGCTGATCCACGACGAGACCGACAGCGAAGAAGACCTGCAGCCCCGCTGCCCTGTCGTCGTTGTCATGGGCCACGTCGACCACGGCAAGACCTCCATCCTCGACAAGATCCGTCATACCAACGTCACGGCCGGTGAGGCAGGCGGCATCACCCAGGCCATCGGCGCTTACCAGGTCATGGTCGACGGCAGCCCGATCACCTTCCTGGATACCCCCGGCCATGAGGCCTTCACCGCCATGCGTCAGAGAGGCGCGATGATCACCGATATCGCGGTGCTGGTCGTCGCTGCGGACGACGGCATCATGCCCCAGACCGTCGAGGCAATCAACCATGCCAAGGCTGCAAACGTCCAGATCATTGTCGCGATCAATAAGATGGATAAACCCCACGCTGACCCCGAACGCGTCAAGCAGGAGCTGACCGAGTACGGTCTGGTTCCCGAAGAATGGGGCGGCGACGTTATCTGCGTCCCCGTTTCGGCGCTGACCGGTCAGGGCATCGACGATCTCCTGGAAAACATCCTGCTGGTCGCTGAGGTCCAGGACCTCAAGGCAAACCCCAACCGTCTGGCCAAGGGCGCTGTCGTTGAAGCACGTCTGGACAAAGGCCGCGGCCCTGTCGCTACCCTGCTGGTCCAGAACGGCACCCTCCATACGGGTGATATCATCATCGCAGGCACCTCCGTCGGCCGTGTCCGCCAGATGCTGGATGATAAGGGCCACATCGTGCAGGAAGCAGGTCCCTCTGTCCCCGTCGAGATCACCGGTATGGCCGAAGTTCCCGCTGCGGGCGATATCTTCAACGCTGTTGAAAATGAACGGCTGGCCCGTGAGCTGGTCGAACAGAGACGCCAGGAGCAGAAGGAAGAGCTGTGGGGCTCTGCCAAGAAGGTCACGCTGGATAACCTGTTCAGCCAGATCGCCGAGGGCGAGATGAAGGAACTGCCCATCGTCGTCAAGGCTGACGTGCAGGGCTCCGCCGAGGCTGTCAAGCAGTCGCTCGAAAAACTCTCCAATGAGGAAGTCAAGGTCAAGGTCATCCACGCAGGCGTCGGCGCGATCAGCAAATCCGACGTTATGCTGGCCAACGCTTCCGGTGCGATCATCATCGGCTTCAACGTCCGTCCTGACCCTGTTGCCAAGGCTGACGCCGAGGCAAACGAGGTCGAAATGCGGATGTACCGCATCATCTACGACGCCATCGACGACGTCAAGGACGCGATGAAGGGTATGCTGGCGCCGAAGATCCGCGAGGTCGAGCTGGGACGCATCGAGGTCAGACAGGTCTACAAGATCAGCAACGTCGGCACCGTCGCAGGCGCTTATGTCCTCTCCGGCAAGGTCACCCGCGACGCACAGATCCGTGTCGTCCGCGACGGCATCGTCATCGCCGAAGACCAGATCGACTCCCTCAAGCGCTTCAAGAACGACGTCAAGGAAGTCGCCGAAAGCTACGAGTGCGGCATCAGCCTGACCAAATTCTCCGACATCAAGGAAGGCGATATCTTCGAAGCCTTCAAGCTGGAAGAATACCGCGAAGATTAAGAGTTACGCGGCTTTTTGAAAAAAGCCTGGCAAAAACTTTTTTGTCCGCCGCGGCCGTGGTTGCACGCGGGGTAATTGAACTAGACTGTTCGTCAAGCTCACAGTCTTCGGACTTTGCGCCACGCTCGGTGGAAGTAGTTTTGCCGTTTATTTTCCGCAGGAAAACGCACGCACGGCGTATGCGGGCGCGGCAAAACGAGACTGCTTCGTCAGGCTCGCAGTCTTCGGACTTTACACCACGCTCGATTTGGTGGTTTTGCCGCAGGAAAGGATTACAGCGAGAATGTAGGGTGCGACCCTTGCGGTCGCCCGCCGATTATGAACACACTGCCGGAAAACTAAGGTCGCTCGCCGATTCTCTGTCACCTGCCGGAAAACACTTGACAAAAACGTATAGACACCCATATTTGCCGTTCTGTGCGTTGTCTGAATTGCGCATACAAAAAACAGCACGCGCCGGGCAACTGGTTCGTGCTGTTTTGGTTCAGGCAGCCAGGCGGCTAAGAAACCTCTGATTAATAGCTTTTCTGAACATTAAAAGTTACCCGGCGCGCTCCGACAGTTTCTGGATTATCCAGATCGAGCGGATTGCGTAGCAGGAGCGACCGCCGCGAACAGAAAAGTTTCGCTGAGGCCTTTTCAAAGGCCGGAAAGGATAGATAGAATGCCGAATTACCGTATTGGACGGCTCTCTGAGGATATCAAGCGGGAGTTGTCCGCACTGCTGCGGGATTTAAAAGACCCGCGCATCTCGCCGATGACCAGCATCCTGCGCTGCGAAATCTCTCCGGACGGCTCCCACTGCAAGGTGCATGTGAGCGCGCTGGAGGGCGAAGCAGCGACGAAAGAGACCGTCAAAGGACTGACCTCCGCCAGCGGATATCTGCGGAAAGAGATCGGCGGACGGCTCCATCTGCGCAAATGCCCGGAGCTGCATTTCATCGCCGACTTCTCCATCGCCTACAGCGCCCATATCAACGAGCTGCTCCACAAGATCGCCGACAAGCGGGTCGAGGATGCAGCGGATGAACCGGAAACGGACGAAGAATAAACAGAAAGGCGGCATATTATGCGTGTAACGTTGCAAGCGGCAGCCGCAATGCTGCTTTCCTTTGACCGCGTGCTGATCCTTTGCCACCGCAACCCCGACGGCGACACCATCGGCAGCGCCGCGGCTCTCTGCCGGGCTTATCTGAACATGGGACGGCAGGCAAAGATTTTCTGCCATGACGCGTTCCCGGAAAAGTTTTCTTATCTGCTCCCGGAAACGCCGGATTTTGCGCCGGAGCATATCGTTTCGGTCGATGTGGCCGACCCGGCGCTGCTGGGCAGTCGGACGGAAGAGATGCTGAACAATCGTCCCATCGCGCTGTCGATCGATCATCATCCCACCCATAAGCAGTTTGCGCAGACTCTTTGTCTGGAGGAGCATAGCGCCTCCTGCTGCGAGATCATCTGGGAGCTGCTGGGCGAAATGGGCTGCCCGGTTACAAAGGAGATCGCCGACTGCATCTACACCGGCGCTGCAACCGACACCGGCTGCTTCAAGTTTTCCAACACTTCTCCCCGCACCCACCGGATCGCGGCGGAGATGATCGAGGCAGGCGCCGATTATGTGACCATCAACAAGGTGATGTTCGACACCAAGACTTTCCCCGAGCTGAAGCTGGAACAGCTGGCGCTGGAGCAGCTCTGGCTGTCGGAGGACGGAAAGATCGCCGTTTTGACCATCACGTCGGATATGCTGGAAAAGACCGGCGTGCGGGAAACAGAGCTGGACGCGATCACTGCCCTTCCCCGCAAGATCGCCGGTGTTGAGGCGGGTATTACCATCAAGCAGCGCGGCGAAAATGAATTCAAAGTCTCGGTCCGCACAGGCGAGACGCTGGACGCTTCCCGTATTTGCGGCAACTTCGGCGGCGGCGGACACGCAAGAGCGGCCGGGTGCCAGTTTGAGGGCTTATCTCCTGCTGTGATCCGCGAAAAGCTGGCGGCGGCAGTCCGGGAGGAGATGGCGTGAGCGAACAGACAGCCCTCTCCGGCGTCCTCTGCATCGACAAGCCGCAGGAGTTTACCTCCTTTGACGTCGTGGCCAAGCTGCGGCGCATCACCCATACCCGCAAAATCGGCCATGCTGGCACCCTCGACCCCATGGCGACAGGGCTGCTGCCGGTCTTCTTCGGCCCGGCCACCAAGGCCTGCGATATCCTGCCGATTCAGGACAAGCGCTATACGGCGCATTTCACCCTCGGCGTCACCAGCGACACCGAGGATATCTGGGGGACGCTTCAGAGAACCGGTGCAGTTTACCCGGATGAGCAGACGGTTCGCGATATTCTGCCGCGCTTCCGGGGCGAGATCATGCAGATTCCGCCGATGTACTCTGCCCTCTCGGTTGGCGGCAAGCGGCTCTATGAGCTGGCAAGGCAGGGCGTGACTGTCGAGCGGCAGCCTCGTCCAATCACCATCTACTGGCTGGAGCTGTTAAGTTATGATGAAAAGACCGGCACCGGAGAGCTGGACGTAAGCTGTTCCAAAGGAACTTACATCCGCACACTCTGCGCCGATATCGGCGCCGCTCTCGGGACCGGATGCGTCATGTCCGGGCTGCGGCGAACCGAGGCGGCCGGGTTTTCTCTCGCGGAAGCCATTACACTGGAAGAAGCCGAAAAGCTGATGGAATCGGGACAGCTGCAAGGGCGGCTCCTCTCGCCGGAACGGCTTTTTGCACCCTATCCGGCGCTGAAACTGAACGAAATACAGACGCGGATGTTTGTTAACGGCGTGCGGCTGGATTTGAAGCGCATTTATGGTGCAAATAAACTGGACTGCGGCACGCCATGGCGGATTTTCGGCGCAGACGGGGCTTTCCTCGGCCTGGGACAAGGATTTCCTGAAACGCAGGAGCTGCGGCTGGTCAAATTCTTCATGGACAGATAGGGCCGTTTAACGTACATTTTTCAGAAAGGACTGATGACGATGAGAATCTGCGACCGGGTACAAAAGCGCTCCGACCTGCCCGATACGGCAGTCGCCCTGGGGCTTTTTGACGGCGTGCACAGAGGCCATCAGTCGGTCATCCGGGCTGCGGTCTCGGAAAGCACCCTGACCCCGGCGGTCTTCACCTTCCAGTTCGACCAGAAGGACCTGATCACCAAACCGCATTTTGCCCGCATCCTCTCCCCTGCCCTCAAGGTGAGAAAGCTGGAGGAACTGGGCGTGCAGGTGATGTTCGAGCCGCTTTTTTCCAGCATCATGTCGATGGAGCCGGAAAGCTTCTTCAACGGGATTCTGCGCAATTTCATGCACGCGGGCGCCATCTTTTGCGGCGATGATTTTCATTTCGGCAAGGGCGCGTCGGGAGACACCGCCCTCTTGCAGCGATACTGTAAGGACGCGGGCATCCGGTTTGAGGTGGTGCCGCCGCTGCTGGACGACGGTGCGCCGGTCAGCTCCACCCGCATCCGGGCTGCTCTCCGGGAAGGCGATATTCCGCTGGCCAACCGGCTGCTGGGATATCCGTATATGACGGACGGGGTGGTCGTCCATGGACGGCATCTGGGCCGGAAACTGGGCTTTCCGACCATCAACCAGCTCTTTTCGCCGGAAGACCTGATCCCCCGTTTCGGCGTCTATGCGACGATTGCGGAAATCGACGGAAAAAGGTATGTCGGCGCGACCGATATCGGCGTCAAGCCCTCTGTCGGAGAAGGCTATGCACCCGCTGCGGAAACCTATATCCTCGATTTCGACGGCGACCTGTACGGGAAAAACATCACCCTCTCCTATTACGCATTCCTGCGGGGTGAAAGGAAGTTTGCGTCCCTTGCGGAGCTGACCGAAACGGTTCTGTATAACGCGCAGCAAGCAAAAGAGCTGCTGGGCGGGCTGATATAAGGATGTTTGGGGCAGATAACCTGCCCCGTTTTCCTTGTCCGCACCTTGACTTTTGCGCACATTTATGCTAACATAAATCTATCCGCGGGCATGGTGGAATGGCAGACACGTTGGTCTTAGGAACCAATGCTTCCGGCGTGCAGGTTCGAGTCCTGTTGCCCGCACCACGAAAAAGCCCACATTCGTCCAACGGACGGATGTGGGCTTTTTCGAACTAAGTGTGCCTTGCGGCACGTGAAGTTTGCTTCGCAAGTGAAGACGTTTCACTGGTGAAGTTTGCTTCGCAAGAGTTTTTGGCACACTTCACTTCACTTTGCGCAAAGCGCAATACTTCACTTCTTCACTTGCCGCACCGGCGGCAAACTTCACAACGTCTTTGCGTGTCAGCGTTCGGATTCACCGACAAACAATCACAATATCATTTTCCTACTGAACAGACAGATAAGCACGACCATATGATGCGGCCGTGCTTATCTGCTTTTTCGGATGCAGCGGGTGGGCGGAAAAAACGTAACTCTACGGAGCGTGGGTTCCTTTTGGGCCGCGAAAGATATATAATAAAGAAAAAACGACGGACAGGCGGTGATTTGATGAATCAGGAAAAAATCGGCGCATTTATCGCGATGCTGCGCAGGGAAAAGGGATATACCCAGAAAGAAGTGGCGAACCGGCTGGAACTGAGTGAAAAGACGATCTCAAAGTGGGAGTGCGGCAAAGGGCTGCCGGACGTTATTTATATGGAACCGCTGTGCAGTCTGCTGGGCATCTCGGTGAACGAACTGCTGGCAGGCGAGCGCATCCCCATTATGGAGCTGCTTAAAAAAATGGATGAAACAAGGATTGACCTTGTCAGGCAGCTGGCCATCGAACAGCTGAAGCTGCGGATCTATAAGCTGTATGGAATCGACGCCGACAGTGTCAAAATGTCGGATTTCGGCGCCGGTTCGCTGACCTATTTTGTTGCCGGCGGCGGGAAGAAATACGTCGTCAAATACGCCAGCGAAAATGAAATGAATCACCCGGAGACAGAGCCGGAAGTGTGCGCGCACCTTTTGGAAAAAGGGATTCCCGTCTGCCGGTTTGTGCCCAATAAACAGGGCGGCATGATTTCCGTCGACGAAAACGGCAGAAGGTTTCATGTCCAGCGCTTTATCGAAGGGACCGTATACGACTATAACCAGGCGCCCCGGTGGCTGATGCATGAATCGGCGCAGATGCTTGCGCGGATACACAATGCGTTGGCCGATTTCCCGGCGCTGCCTACGGGCATCGGCGCGGATTTCTTCAAATACCGAACGCCTAAAGCCGCTCTGAAAAAATATCAGGACACCCTGCAAAAGGCGCTGGCAAACGGCGATACCCAAATCGCGGAGGAAATACGCGCGAATATGCGGATTCTGGCGCATTTCCCGCCGTATAAGTTCGATGTGGATCAGTTTACCTGCGCCAATACCCACGGCGATTTTATGAGCACCCAGCTGATCTGCGGCGAAAACCGCATCAACAGCGTGATCGACTGGACAACGGCCTGCGTCCATCCGGTCGTCTGGGAAATTATCCGGTCTTATGTCTATGGATCGCCGCTTTGCGTAAACGGCGAAATCGACATCGCGGACTTTATAGATTTCCTGCGGACATATTTGCAGGAAGGAAAACTGAACGCCTATGACCTGGAAAACATGGCACCGATGTTTTTCTACTTTACAGCCGTCTGCGATTTCTATGGACAATATTACAATTCACTGACCAGGAACCGGGTTATCTATCTGCAGCAGGCAAGGCTCTCCCATAAGCTGCTGCAATGGTTTGACGCCCATGTGGAGGAGCTTCGGAAAGCATCGCAGGAAGTCGCAGCCGAAACGGCAGGTCAGGGATAAATAAACAGTTTAATATGAGAAAGACCCGTGCATACCGGACATTCCGGTTTCACGGGTCTTTTTGCTGGAGCGCACAAACGGGCAAAATCAGCGTTTCCCCATAAAAATGCGACATACAATTTGGGCAGGATGAACCACGCGCCAAACTTTTCTGGATAAAACTGTGCATCTCTCCCAAAAATGCGTTTTTTTGCCAAAAATATATAGACATTAGGCGGTAAAGTTCGTCCAAAACGGCACAGAATTTTGTCCAAAAATACCAATATATAGCGAAATAGGTCATCAGGTATTACAAAAATAACAATAACAGGCTATTACTTTTATGCACCTATCCTTTTTTGAAAATGGGACTTTTTTTCTTTCCCAAGATATGATATATTTATATATGAGGAAGCGCCCGGGAGGGCCCTCTTTTCCGGCCGTACGACAGGAGTGCGTGCAGACTTAATTGTCAATAACTTATCAATCTTCACGCTTTCATCCAAAAAGCCCAGTACGGCGAAAGAATTTCGGGATGTTTTGCCAAGCCTTTTTGGGCGGCAGAGCTTATCCTTTGCGGCAGATTATGGGGAAGTCCCCATTCAAATTATGTCTCAACGACAAAAACTAGGAGGAACAACTATGGGCAAAAAAGTAACAATTATCGGTGCCGGCAGCGTTGGCGCAACGATCGCCTACACGATGGCTGTCAATGGTATCGCCACTGAAGTCGTCATGATCGACATCAATGAGTCCAAATCTCTGGGTGAGGCGCTGGATATCCGCCAGGGCGTTTCCTTCTGTCCCCCGATTTCGATCTACGCAGGCTCCTATGAGGACGCCAAGGGCTCCGACGTCGTTATCCTGACCTCCGGCGTGGCCAGAAAACCCGGCCAGTCCCGTCTGGACCTGGCGCAGACCAACGTCAACATCACCAAGTCCATCATCCCCAACATCGTCAAAGCCGCTCCCGACGCTATTTATGTCATCGTCGCCAACCCGGTCGACATCCTGACCTATACCTTCCATAAATGTTCCGGCCTGCCCGAGAACCATATCATCGGTTCCGGCACCATCCTGGATACCGCCCGTCTCCGCGCAAGACTGGCTGAATACTACTCCATCAACCTGCAGAATGTCCATGCTTATGTTTACGGCGAGCACGGCGACTCTTCCTTTGTTCCGTGGTCGCTGAGCACCATCGCCAACATCCCGATCGACTCCTATATGGACTGCCTGTCGGATACCAACAAGCAGCTGATCCCTGCCCTCAACCACGAAGAGGTTGAAAACTACATCCGCAAGTCCGGCGGCAAGATCATCGCCCGCAAAGGCGCTACCTTCTATGCAGTCGCCGTCTCCGTCTGCCATATCGTCAAGTCGATCTTCTCCGGCGCAGACACCACCATGACCGTTTCCACCATGCATCACGGCGAATACGGCCTTGAAGATATCTGCCTGTCCACCATGGCGATCATCGGCCCTGACGGCGTAAGAGGCAAGATCGTCGCGCCGCTGACCGACGAGGAGACCGCCCTGCTCCACAAGAGCGCCGACAGCCTCCGCGCAGTCATGGACGGCATCCAGTTCTAAATCCGTTTTTTCTTCCGGGAGAGTTTCCCTTTCGGAATGAGAAGCCTCCGGTTCGCAGCAAGGCGCCAGGCGGAGGTTTCATAGAGAAAAATATACAGAAAGAAGGATTCCAATGGAATACCGCATTGAACATGATTCCATGGGTGAAGTCAAGGTTCCTGCCGACAAATACTGGGCGGCACAGACCGAACGCAGCCATGAGAACTTCCTGATCGGCGTCGGCATTGAAACGATGCCCCGTGAGATCACCCACGCTTTCGGCATTCTGAAAAAGGCTGCCGCCATCGCAAACCATAAGCTGAAACCCGAAAAGATGACCGATAAAAAGCTGGCTGCCATCTCGCAGGCCTGCGACGAAGTCATCTCCGGCTCTCTGAACGATCACTTCCCCCTGGTTGTCTGGCAGACCGGCAGCGGCACCCAGTCCAACATGAACACCAACGAAGTCATCGCCAACCGCGGCAATGAGATCGCCGGTGAAAAGCTCCTGCACCCCAACGACGACATCAACATGAGCCAGTCCTCCAACGACACCTTCCCCACCGCTATGCACATCTCGGCGGTTCTGGCCATCGAAGATAAACTGATCCCCGCGATCGACACCCTGATTGCAACCTTCAAGCGCCTCGAAGAAGAAAACGAAGGCATCGTCAAGAGCGGCCGCACCCACCTGCAGGACGCTACCCCCATCAAGTTCTCCCAGGAGATCAGCGGCTGGCGCTCCTCTCTGGAGAAAGACCGCAAGATGCTGGAGATTGCACTCCCTGAGCTGAAAGAGCTGGCACTGGGCGGCACCGCCGTCGGCACCGGCCTGAATGCACCCAAGGGCTTTGATGTCGAGGTCGCAAAGGCTGTTTCCGAGCTGACCGGCAAGACCTTCGTCACCGCTCCCAACAAGTTCCACGCCCTCACCTCCAAGGACGAGATCGTCTTCGCTCACGGCGCCATGAAGGCGCTCGCAGCTGACATGATGAAGATCGCCAACGACGTCCGCTGGCTGGCTTCCGGCCCCAGAGACGGCCTCGGCGAGATCTTTATCCCCGAAAACGAGCCCGGTTCCTCCATCATGCCCGGCAAGGTCAACCCGACCCAGTGCGAGGCTGTCACAATGGTTGCCGTTCAGGTCATGGGCAACGACGTCGCAGTCGGCATGGCCGCTTCCCAGGGCAACTTCGAGCTGAACGTCTTCATGCCGGTTGCAGCCTACAACTTCCTGCAGTCCGCAAGACTTCTGGCTGAGTCGATCCTGTCCTTCAACAAGAACTGCGCAGTCGGCATCAAGGCCAACCGCGAGAAGATGCACCACAACCTCTACAACTCCCTGATGCTGGTCACTGCTCTCAACCCCTACATCGGCTATGAAAACGCCGCAAAGACCGCGAAAAAGGCTTACAAGGACAACATCTCCCTGAAAGAAGCCTGTGTTGAGCTTGGTTTCCTGACGCCTGAGAAGTTCGACGAGGTATTCCACCCCGAAGAAATGGCTTGATAACGAATGAAGAATGAAAAATGAAAAATGAAGAATGAATAATTAAGGTATCCGCCTGGCGGCGGATGGATTTAAATGAGCGCGCAGCGCGTTCCTTCATTATTCATTATACATTATTCATTATTCACTATTCATTATATTACCTGATAAGTGCTCTCTGCCTGCCGGTTAAGCTCCCGGCAGGTTGACACAGAAAGGAAGATCATATAATGGTATTTAGTTACTACCCCGGCTGTACGCTGAAAACCAAAGCCAAAGACCTGGACCGGTATGCCCGCGCCTCGGCTGAAGCTCTGGGGATCACGCTGAATGAGCTGGAGAACTGGCAGTGCTGCGGCGGCGCCTTCACCATGGCCAGAGACGAGATCGCGACCAAGCTGTCTTCCGTCCGCGCCCTCGAAGCCTCCCGCGAGACCGGCCTTGTCACCCTCTGCTCCGCCTGCCATAACGTCATCAAGCAGACCAACCATGCGATGGCCAACGACGAAGAGTTCGCGATGAAGGTCAACAACTACATGAAGCTGGACACCCCTTATCATGGCGAAACCAAGGTCATCCACTATCTGGAGATGCTCAGAGACGTCGTCGGCTTTGACAAGCTGGCTGCCGCTGTCAAGAATCCTCTGAAGGGCAAAAAGATCGCCGCTTACTACGGCTGCCTGCTGCTCAGACCCGGCAAGGTTCTCGGCATGGATAACCCCGAAAATCCCCAGATCATCGAAGATTTCATCCGCGCTATCGGCGGCACCCCGGTCATCTACCCCTACCGCAACGAATGCTGCGGCGGCTACATGGCGACCGAAGACAAGGCGCTCGCCTCCAAAAAGAGCACCCTCGTCATGGACAGCGCTGCGGAAAACGGCGCCGACATGATGATCACCGCCTGCCCGCTCTGCCTCTACAACCTGACCAAGAACGCTTCCGGCGCACTCCCGGTTTACTACTTCACCGAGCTGCTGGCCGAGGCGCTGGGCGTCAAAGAGTAAGGAGGGAAACTTATGAACAATGAGATGATGAAGGAACAGGTCATCCGCATGAGCGGCGTAAACCCGCTGAAATGTATGCGCTGCGGCAAATGCTCCGGTACCTGCCCCTCCTATGACGAGATGGAATATCATCCCCACCAGTTTGTTTACATGGTGGAAAAGGGTGAGATCGACAAGCTGATGGCTTCCCCGTCCATCTATAAATGCCTTTCCTGCTTTGCTTGCGTGGAACGCTGCCCCAGAGATGTCGAGCCTGCCAAACTGGTCGAGGCGATCCGTCTGATGGTCGTCCGTCAGCAGGGCCAGAACCATCTGAAGGCAAACGAGATCCCCGCGCTGCTGGATAACGACCTCCCGCAGCAGGCGCTCGTCACCGCCTTCCGCAAATACACCAAGTAAACTAAGGAGGATATACAATGCAAAGAATAGGCGTATTTGTATGCTGGTGTGGTTCCAACATCGCCGCCACCGTTGACGTCCAGGCTGTCTCGGACGCCCTCGCCAAAGAGCCCGGCGTTGTTTACTCCACCAACTACCAGTATATGTGCTCGGAAGCGGGCCAGAACATGATCAAAAACGCGATCAAGGAATATAACCTGACCGGCGTTGTGGTCTGCTCCTGCTCTCCCCGTATGCATGAGGCAACCTTCCGCAAGACTGTCGCGGCCGCAGGCCTCAACCCCTACATGCTGGAGGTCGCCAACATCCGCGAGCAGTGCTCCTGGATTCATAAAGACAAAGAGGCCGGCACCGAAAAGGCCATCGTCCTCGGCCGCACCGCTATCGCCAAGGTTCAGCTGAACGCGCCTCTGCAGGCAGGCGAAAGCCCTGTTGTCAAGCGTGCCCTGGTCATCGGCGGCGGTATCGCCGGTATCCAGACCGCTCTGGACATCGCTGAGGCAGGCTTCGACGTCGATATCGTCGAGAAGAACCCCACCATCGGCGGCAAGATGACCCAGATCGACAAGACCTTCCCCACCCTCGACTGCGCCGCTTGTATCCTGACCCCCAAGATGGTCGACTGCGCACAGAACGAGAAGATTCACATCTACTCCTACTCGGAAGTAGAATCGGTCAAGGGCTTCGTCGGCAACTTCACCGTATCGATTAAGAAGAAAGCCCGCTATGTCGATGAAAACAAGTGCACCGGCTGCGGCGAATGCACCACCAAGTGCCCGATGAAGAACGTCCCCAACGAGTTCAACCTCGGTATGGACAACCGCCGCGCCATCTACATTCCCTTCGCGCAGGCAGTTCCGAAGGTCGCCACCATCGACCCCAATTACTGCAATATGCTCAAAAACGGCAAGTGCGGTCTCTGTGCGAAAGTCTGCGGCGCAGGCGCCATCGACTACAAACAGCAGGATCAGATCGTCGAAGAGAAGTACGGCGCAATCGTCGTCGCGACCGGCTACAACCCCATCAAGCTGGATAAGTTCGATGAGTTTGGCTACTCTCTCTCCAAGGACGTTATCACTTCTCTCGAGTTCGAACGTCTGACCAACGCGGCCGGTCCTACCTCCGGCACCCTGCTCCGTCCTTCCGACGGCAAGCATCCCCACACCATCGTATTCGTACAGTGCGTCGGCTCCCGTGACACCTCCGGCTGCGGCAAGCCTTACTGCTCCAAGATCTGCTGCATGTACACCGCGAAGCACGCGATGCTGACCCGTGAAAAATATCCCGACACCGATGTTTATGTCTTCTACATCGACGTCCGCAGCCCCGGCAAGAACTACGATGAGTTCTATCGCCGCGCGGTTGAACAGTACGGCGTCCACTACATCAAGGGCATGGTCGGCAAGGTCGCGCCCAGAGCCGACGGCAAGATCATGGTTCAGGCATCGGACCTTTTGGCCGATGAACAGCTGCATATCGAAGCGGACCTCGTTGTCCTCGCCGCTGCGATCGAGCCGGATAAGTCCGCAAGACCGCTGGCCACCATGCTGACCGCATCGATGGACACCAACGATTTCTTCACCGAAGCCCATGCGAAACTCCGTCCTGTGGAAAGCCCCACGGCCGGTATCTTCCTGTCCGGCGCATGCCAGGGCCCGAAGGATATCCCGGACACCGTTTCCCAGGCCAGCGCCGCCGCTGCAAAGGTTATCGGCCTGCTGGTCAAGGATAAGCTGACCACCAACCCCTGTGTCGCGCAGTCCAACGAAATGATGTGCAACGGCTGCTCCAGCTGCGAGCGCGTCTGCCCCTACGGCGCGATTACCTATGTGGACAAGGAATTCCGGATGCCCGACAGAACCACCCGCGTTCGCCGCGTTGCTTCTGTCAATCCCGCGGTCTGCCAGGGCTGTGGCGCCTGCACCGTCGCCTGCCCGTCCGGCGCAATGGATCTGAAAGGCTTCTCGAACAGCCAGATTATGGCGGAGGTTGATGCAATATGCCAAATGAAGTAAAAGCTTTTAAGCCCAAAATCGTGGCGTTCTGCTGCAACTGGTGCTCCTACGCGGGCGCTGACCTGGCCGGTACCAACCGGCTGACCTATCCGGCAGACGTCAAGATCATCCGGGTACCCTGCTCCTGCCGTGTAAACCCGATGTTCATTCTCCGCGCATTCCAGAGAGGCGCCGACGGCGTTATCCTCTGCGGCTGCCATCCCGGAGACTGCCACTACACCAGCGGCAACTACTACGCAAGAAGAAGAATGACCCTGCTCTTCTCGATGCTGGATTACCTCGGCATCGAAAAAGAGCGCACCCGCGTCGAGTGGGTATCCGCCGCTGAGGGCGCCAAGTTCGCCGCTACGATGAACGATTTCGTCGCGACCGTAACCGCTCTCGGTGAGAACAAGAGATTGGAGGACTTAAGATGCAAGGAATGATGATCAGCCGTGCAAAAGAGCTTCTCCAGGACGGCACCGTAAACCGCGTACTCGGCTGGCAGGCCGGTGAATTCGTCTACGATATCACCCCCGCCGTTTTCGAGAGCGCTGAGGAACTGGACGCAGGCTTTGTTTATAACGCTTTCTGCGGCAGCAACCTCTCCAAATACCTCATCAAAGAGACTATCAAGGAAGGCAAAATCCTTGTTTTCCTCAAGCCCTGCGACACCTACAGCTTTAACCAGCTGCTGACCGAGCACCGGATCGACCGCGACAAGATCTATGTCATCGGCATCCCCTGCCAGGGCAAGACCAGCGGCGAAATGCTCAAAGCCAAGGGTATCTCCGGTATCACCGGCATTAAAGAAGACGGCGATAATGTGATCGTCGAGACGATTTACGGCAATGAGACTTTTGCCAGAGCCGATGTCCTCGAAGAAAGATGCCGCACCTGCAAGAGCAAAAAGCACGTCGTATATGACGAGCTGATGGGCGAAGAGGGTGAAGTCCTCGACAGCGGCCGCTTTGACATGGTCGCCAAACTCGAGGCCATGACCCCCGATGAGCGGTTTGCCTTCTGGCGCAGCCAGCTCTCCAAGTGCATCCGCTGCAACGCTTGCCGTAATGTCTGCCCGGCCTGCTCCTGCGAGAAATGCGTATTCGATAACCCCAACTCCGGCATCTCCCAGAAAGCCGCTGCCGACTCCTTTGAAGAGAATATGTTCCACATCATCCGCGCTTTCCATGTAGCCGGCCGCTGCACCGACTGCGGCGAATGCTCGCGCGTATGCCCGCAGAACATCCCGCTTCACCTCTTAAACCGTAAATTCATCAAGGATATCAACGAGCTGTACGGCGAGTATCAGGCCGGCGAAGAGGCAGGCTCCCGCGCTCCTCTGGTCAACTACACCACCGGCGACGTTGAACCCAGTATCGTTTATCACAGGGAGGGGAAATAATTATGCTGAAAATCTCCCTCGGTAAACTGACCGACCTCTTTGACGCAATCGCGGAGAAAGAGGCTCTGTACATCCCCGCTGACAAGGCCGGTGTTGCCCAGTTTACCCGCTATGAAAACGGACTCAAAATGTCCGACGCGCTCAACACCAACAGAAGCGCCAAGGATTTCTTCTTCCCCCAGATCGAAAACCTTGTAGATTTTAAGGTCAACGGCAAGAACATTGAGATTATCGACCCCCGTACCGAGCAGGAAGACTTTGTTGTCTTCGGCGTGCGCGGCTGCGACGCGAGAAGCTTTTCGGTCCTCGACAAGGTCTTCCTCGCAAACCCGGTCGACTCTTATTACGCAAACCGCCGCGAGCACGGCACTATCGTCTCGATGGCCTGCACCCGTCCTGCCGAGACCTGCTTCTGCGGCTCCTTCGGCATCGACGCTTCCGATCCGGAAGGCGACGTCACCTGCTGGAAGACGGAAGACGCCCTCTACCTCAGAGCCAACACCGAAAAGGGCGAGGCGCTGATCGAAAAGGTGAAACCTCTGCTGGAAGAGTCGGACGACGCTGCGGTCGAGGCACAGAAGGCTGCGACCAAGGAAATCCTCGGAAAGCTCCCGCTGCGCAGCTTCACCACCGAAAAATTCGGCGGCGACGTGATGATGCAGGCGTTTAATTCCGACAAGTGGAATAGCCTCTCCGAGTCCTGCCTCGGCTGCGGCACCTGCACCTTCGTATGCCCCACCTGCCAGTGCTACGATATCCGGGACTTCAATACCGGAAACGGCATCCAGCGCTTCCGCTGCTGGGACTCCTGCATGTACTCCGACTTCACCCAGATGGCCGGCGGCCAGCCCCGTCTGACCCAGAAGGAACGTTTCCGCCAGCGCTTTATGCACAAGCTGGTCTACTTCCCTGCCAACAATAACGGCGAGTACGGATGCGTCGGATGCGGACGCTGCCTCTCCAAGTGCCCGATCTCGATGAATATCGTTAAGGTCGCAAAGACCCTGGAAGGAGAGCTGTGATATGATAAATGCAGAGACCTTAATCCCGAAGCTCGGCGTGGTCACCAAGATCACCAAGGAGACTCCTGACGTCAAGACTTTCCAGGTCGTCGGCCTGGACGGCAAGAAGGTATTTGAGCACATCCCCGGACAGTGCGCAATGCTTTCCATCCCCGGCGTCGGCGAAGCCCTTTTCTCGATCACCTCTTCCCCGACCAACACCGAATATCTGGAATTTTCCATTAAAAAATGCGGCTGCGTGACCGACTGGCTCCACTCGATGGAACCCGGACAGCAGATCACCATCCGCGGGCCTTACGGCAACGGTTTCCCCGTTGACACCGATTTCAAGGGCAAAGACCTGCTGGTTATCGCCGGCGGTATCGGCCTTGCTCCTGTCCGTTCGGTTATCAACTATGTCCGCGACAAGCGGGAAAACTACGGCAGCATCCAGGTAATCTACGGCTCCCGTTCCAAGGACGACCTCGTAAAATACCAGGAGATCATCGACGAGTGGGAAGCTGACCCGATGATGACCGTCAACCTGACCATCGACCGCGAACAGGAAGGCTGGGACGGCCACGTCGGCTTCGTTCCCAACTATGTCAAGGAGTTAAACCCTGACCTCTCCAAGACCGTCATCATGTGCGGCCCTCCGGTCATGATCAAGTTCACCCTCGCCGGTCTGAAAGAGCTGGGCTTCAAAGATACCCAGGTCTATACGACCATGGAGCTGCGGATGAAGTGCGCAGTCGGCAAATGCGGCCGCTGCAACATCGGCAACAAGTACGTCTGCAAGGACGGCCCTGTCTTCCGCTTCGACCAGCTTGGCGAACTTCCCGACGAGTA
>CAMAJC010000002.1 GCA_945835425.1 uncultured Clostridia bacterium | reverse complement strand
ATTATTCACTATTCATTTTTCATTCTTCATTATTTTTACTCTTCGCCTGGCGGTTGAAGAAGATGCGGGAATTATCCTCGCTCATGGTAATCCGTCCGGCCTTCATCAGTTCCAGCACCGCGAGGAAGGTTGCGACCAGTTCGCTGCGGTCGCCGGAGGTAAAGAGGTCGTTATACTGCGCCTCACCGGTCTTGTATAGCCTCCTGAGCAGCCAGACGATGCGGGATGTAACCGAAACAAACCGCCTGCTGACGATGCCCTTAAAGGCAGATGCAGGGGGTGGAAGCCGCCGTCCGGCCTTGCCGACCGCCAGCATATACGCATCCCGCAGCCGTTCCGGGTCGACGTTGCCGCGGAAGATGGGGTCGGAGCGGACTTTTGAAGGTTTGCGGACGAAAACAGGCGCGGCGTTATACCGCTCACCGAGGAGCAGGGCTGCGGCCTTTAAGCGCTGATATTCGATCAGCTGGCCCTCCAGCTCCTTTTTCAGGGTTGCGGCCTCCTCATGCTTTGGAAGCAGGGAGACCGTCTTGATGTAAACCAGCCGTGCCGCCATTTCGAGGAACGCCGAGCTGATCTCCAAATCGGCCTCCTGCAGCTGCTCCATATACGCCAGATACTGCTCCAGCAGTTCGCCGATCTGAATATCGGTGATCTGCATCTTGCGCTTAGCAATCAGGTGCAGCAGCAGCTCGAGCGGCCCTTCAAACACCGGCAGGTGAAACTGAAGTTCTTCCATCAGGCGATAAGCCTCCAGAGCATGTCGATCCACCCGGTCAGGAAATCGAGGGCGTTAAAAGCGACTCTGCGGCAGAAGGACAGCGGTGTGTTCAAAAGCCCGATCCAGACCGCGACCATCAGCACGATCATGATAATCCGTTCATATCTCATAATGGAGAAGTAGGTTCTCTCCGGCAGTACGAGGTTCAAAATCCGCGAACCGTCCAGCGGCGGCACCGGAATCAGGTTGAAAACCGCGAGGCCGACATTGATGGAGATCATCGTCCGGAAGATGTTCAAAAGGTTCTGGGTCAGGATGCCGCCCACATAGAAATCGGCGATGTAGGATACTTTCCAGCCGATCATGCACAGGAAAGCCAGCAGCAAATTGGACATCGGCCCTGCAAGGGACGAGACTGCCATGCCCCATTTGGGTTTGCGGAAGTTATAAGGGTTGATGGGGACAGGTTTTGCCCAGCCGATGCCGGTGAAGAGCATCAGAAGTGCGCCCAGCGGGTCAAGGTGGGCAGCGGGGTTTAAGGTCATTCGGCCCTGGTTCCGGGCAGTCGGGTCGCCCAGCTTGTTCGCCGTCCAGGCGTGAGCAAATTCATGGAACGGCAGCGCGGTCAGCAGCGCGACGCCGTAAATGAGGTACCGGTAGATATTTTGGATCAGTGCAGTGTTCATCAGTTTCTCCCTCTCGTGGTAACCTGGCAGGCAATTTTTTGTTTCCTGCATCTTGACAAATGGTCATAACAGTATTATACTAATAAGACCGGCAAAATTCAAGGGGAGATACAGGGAATTTACTTAAAATTCACTGAGCAAAATTTTTTTTGAAAAGTTTTGTAAAAGCTCTTGCTTTTTCCCCGGATATCTGGTACAATATTATCGCTATGTGAAAATTAAAAGGAGGTGCAGAAAATGGCTAAATGTGATTTCTGCGGTAAGGACGTCGCTTTCGGGATCAAGGTTTCCCACTCTCACAGACGTACCAACAGAACTTGGAAGCCCAACGTTATGAAGGTCAAGGCAATCGTCGACGGCAAACCCTGCCGTGTTCACGCCTGCACCCGCTGCCTGCGTTCCGGCAAGGTTACCAGAGCGTAAGAGAGCGTATTGACGTATACATGCAAACGAAAGCACAGGTGAATCGCCTGTGCTTTTTGTTATTTATAACAAGGCATATGCATATTTTCTGTTCAGCTTGCTGATGGAAACCGGATGGCGGCTATGGTATAATAGTTACATCATAACCTGATAAAACTATGCGAAAGGGCTGAAAAACGATGGTATCCATGAACACCTTTGAAGACAATTTCGACATCCGCAAGATTTCCCCGAACACCTGGGTTATCGGCACGAAGTACCCGGCGACTCCCTGGGGCTGCGACTGCTATCTGCTGGAGTGCGACGACGCTTGTGTCCTGATCGACTCGGGCATGAGCAAGCTGAATATCCACGATTATATCCGCTCCACCGGCGTCACCGACAAGCCCATCGTCGCGGTCATCAACACCCATTCCCATTTCGACCACACCGGCGGCAACGGCTACTTCCCCAAAGTCTATATGAACCCCATCGGCGAAAAGGGCGCCAAGACGCCTTTCGGCGCGAATATTTCCGATGCGCCTGAAACGGATGCTTATCCGCTGGATTATGAGATCACTCCGGTCCATGAGGGCGACGTGCTGGAGTTTGCGGGACGGCCGCTGAAGATTTTCGAGATCGGCGCCCACAACCTCGCGTCCATCGCGATCCTCGACATCAACAACCGGATGCTCTTCACCGGCGATGAGCTGGAGACCGGCTGGTGCAACATCAATATTCAGGGCGAACCGATTCCCGGTATGACGGTCGAAAACCACTATCGCAATATGCAGAAGCTCTACGCGATCTATGACCAGTACGACTGGATTTGCCCCGGCCACCATGGTATGCCGGTCGATAAGTCGACCCTCCTGGAAATCATGCACGCCGATGAGCTGATCCTCTCGGGTGATTTCGGTTCGGACGATATTCCCGCAAAGGCAGGCCCTGTAAAGGGAATCGAAGGTTATCGTGTCATGCGCTACAAATCCGCCCACATCGGTTTTAATGTGAAGACGGTTTACGACCCGAAATAAGGTCTTCCTCAATGGAAAAATTTGTAATCTGCGGTATCTTTTTTATCATCATCGGAGCGGTCAGCATATTGTTTCCGCAAACCTTTTGGAAGTTGTTTGAATCGTGGAAATCAAATGCTGATATGCCTTCACGCGGATATATCATTTATATGCGCATCACCGGAGTAATTGGGATTATTCTCGGCATCTTTCTGGTCGTTTTTCCCTTCTTCGTATAACAATAAAAGCCATGCAGTTCAATCGCTGCATGGCTTTTTCTGTTCAAATCATCTGTTATTGGTGGCGGTCAAAGACCGCCGCTACAGTTTGCAGATTACACTCTTATTTTCTCCCGATATAAATCGTCCGTCCCTCATGCCGCGGCTTCAGCTTCGGGTAATTTCCGTCGATATAACCGAGGCAGACGAACACCAGCGGCATATACGCCGGGTCGAGACCCCACTCATCCAGCAGCGCCTGCATACCTTCCTGCTTAAAGGTTGCCTCAGCCCGGCCGACGATGCAGCTGGACACGCCGAGGTCGTACGCTTCCAACACCATATTCTCCGCGACGGTAAATGCACCGCCGATGCAGTTGACCGTCGCCGCGCGCTCTCGCTCGACGCAGACGATGCCCAACGCCTGGCAGCCGTAGAAACCGCTCCTGATCGAGAGGTCGTCAATAATCGAGGGCTGCTCCGGAGAAACGCCTCTGCCGCCCCAGTTGCGGTTTTCGCAGGCCGCGTTGACGATGCCGATCTTTTCGATCAGCTCCGCATCCTCCAGCATGATGACCTTGGTGCCCTGCCGACCGCCGGGATTGGGCGCGTAGATGCCGGCCTCCATGATCATTTCCAGTTTCTCCCGTTCGACCGGGACTTTCCGGTACTTCCGGATTGATCTTCTCATCTTCATTTTTTCCAGCATTTCCATAGAAATTAACCTCCGTTTTGGGCACCTGACTGATTCGTCTTATCATGCAGAGATATATGCAGGCGGCAAGAGCATCCGATCACATATCTCTTTGTTATCTTTATTTTACCAGACGGTTTCCGCCCTGTACAGTAGGCACTTTTTTATAACCTGCCGCTATTGACGCGGTGTGCATAATAATGGTACAATATAATCTGTAGAGATTGCTGAGAAGCAAACCGGCCGGGACCACCGGCCCTGTAAAGAAAGGAAAAATTCCATGGAAATTCGTGTACAGAAAATCATCGCAGACGCAGGCGTTTGTTCCCGCCGCAAGGCCGAGGAACTGATCGAACAGGGCGCTGTCAAAGTCAACGGCCATCCTGCCCAGATCGGCATGAAAGCCGACCCTTACCGCGACCTCATCACCGTAAACGGGGAACGCATTCCGTCTCCCAGGGAACAGCGCAGCGTCTATCTGATGCTTTATAAACCCCGCGACTATCTGACCGCCATGAGCGACGATCGAGGCAGAAAGTGTGTCTCCGAGCTGGTAGCCGACGTCCCGGAGCGGGTCTATCCGGTCGGACGGCTGGATTTAAACTCCGAAGGGCTGCTGCTGATGACCAACAACGGCGAGTTCGCCAACCTCATCACCCATCCCTCTCACGAGATTCCCAAGTGCTACCGCGTCACCGTTCATGCCCGCGTCACCGACGAGCAGCAGGTCGCTCTCTCGACCGGCGTTGAGATCGACGGTAAAAAGACTGCTCCGGCCGAAGTCCGCGTCGTCACCGAGGAAGAAAACCGCACCGTCATGCTCATCACCATCATCGAAGGCCGCAACCGCGAGATCCGCAAGATGTGTGAGGCTGTCGGACTCGAGGTCGCCAGACTGAAACGCATTTCCATCGGCTCCCTGCGCCTTGGAATGCTCCAACCGGGCCATTACCGCGAACTGACCGACGAAGAGGTCGGTATGCTCGTCACCACCGCCCGGAACAACGCCTCCAAAGCCGTCGGCAGACCGAGAAAGAAAAGATAATGAAGAATGAATAATGAAAAATGAAGAATGAATAATTGCGGTGTGCCGCGGGTCGCGGCACGATTGAATAACATGGTTCACGCAAGGCAGCGTGCAAATATCCCGCTTGTTGCTCCGCTCGGATGTAATCGTGCGGGAACGAAACCATCGTCACAGGCTAAGGTATTTTCGGGAACGGCGCCATTCAATCATGCGCCGATCCGGCGCATACCAAAATTATTCATTATTCACTATTCATTTTTCATTATTCATTAAATACCCAAAAGGGAGGGAAACCTATGTTAAAGATGCGTCCTTATCAGGAAGGGGACAGCTTCCCTGAAATAAGCCCGCAGCCGGGGAAAGGTTTATATTTTCTGGCAGTCGATGAAGGGAAGCTGATGGGCTGGTGCCGCTGGCGGCTGACGCCCGCAGAGGTCCGGATCGAGGAGGTCGAGGATGGGGGAGACCCGCAGGTCTTTGACGGCCTGGTGCGCGGGATTTTGTCAATTGTCTGCGACCAGGGAATCGACCGCGCGGTCTTTTCCGAGAAGATCCGCCCTGACCGCCTGGCGACCAGTCTCATCAGCGTCGATCGGGATAATGCTCTAAAATCCATCGATTACTTTTTAAATAACTGTAAAAAGTGCAAAATGTTTTGAAAACTCTTGTCGTTCGGCAAACGATGGTGTATAATATAAACTGGCGGAAAAAGGATTTATCCCCGCCCTGCATGAAACCATAACGGGGCCTTTTGGCTCCGGGCATCCTTTCCGAAAGGGAAGGAATTATCATAGAATGGGGGCAATACAATGAATTTACAGGCCAAGCTGGCTAAGCTGGAGGAAGTAAAAGCTGCGTGCAAAACTGCTTCACCGGCGAGAGAAAGAATCACTGCTCTGTTCGACGAAGGGACCTTCACCGAGCTGGACGGTTTCGTTGCCTGCGGCAATGAGGGCGTCGGCGTTATCACCGGTTACGGCTCGATCGACGGCAGCATTGTTTACGCTTTCTCTCAGGACGTGAGCGTTTGCGGCGGCGCTGTCTCCAAAGCCCACGCCGAAAAGATCGCCAAGGTCTATGATCTTGCTGTCAAGAACGGCGCACCGGTCGTTGCGATCTTTGATTCCAACGGTGCAAAGGTATCCGAAGGTCAGGAAGTCCTCGCTTCCTATCAGAAGATCCTCGCAATGTCCCAGAATCTGTCGGGTGTCGTCCCGCAGATCGCCGTTGTTGCCGGCAGCTGCGTCGGTATCAACGCAATGATGGCTGCTTCTGCCGATATCACGGTCATGGCAGAGGACGCTGCACTCTATCTGTCCGATATGAACGGAGACACCTCTGCAAAGGCTGCTGCGGAAAAAGGCGTTGTTTCTCTGGTTGAGAAGGACGCGCTCGCTGCTGTAGCAAAAGCAAAGGAACTGATCGGCGTTCTGCCGCTGAACAATCTGGAGCTTGCTCCGATCAGCGAAGGCGCTGAAGGCACTCCTGCTGCGATCGACGATACGACTGCTTCCGAAGAACTCATCAAAGCTGTTTGCGACGCCGAGTCCGTTATTGAACTCAAAGCGAGCTTTGCAAATCACGTTTCGACCGCCCTTGCTTCTGTTGGCGGCAGCACTGTCGGTGTTGTCTCTGTCAAAGGCAAGCTGTGCGCAAACTGCTCTGCAAAAGCTGCTTCCTTCGTGCGTTTCTGCGACAGCTTCAACCTTCCTGTCATCACCTTTGTTGACACCGAAGGCTTCTGCGGATGCACCGCTCCCGACGCTGCAGCTGCTCTGACTGCTGCTTATGCAGACGCTACCTGCGCGAAAGTTACCGTTTACACCGGCAAGGCAATCGGCGCTGCCTGCATGGCGTTTGGCACCGCTGACGTCAAGCTCGCATGGCCCACCGCCGTTATCTCCGCTCTGGCTCCCGCTACGGCTGTCGAGTTCTTCTGGCATGACCGCCTGAAAGGGGTAGAGGACACTGCCGCTGCCCGTAAGGCTCTGGAAGAAGAATACATGGACACCGAGGCCAGCGCATTCTCCGCTGCGAACGCTTCGATGGTCGACGATATCATCGCTCCCGACGCTACCCGCGGCGCACTGATCACCGCTCTGGACGCCCTCGCTTCCAAGAGAGTACAGAGACTGGCTAAGAAACACTCCTGCTGATAACAATCACCTGCTGTTTAAAGAAAGGTAAAATGATCATGAGAAGATTCAATATCACCGTTAACGGTAAAGCATATGATGTAGCTGTTGAAGAAGTCGGCGCCGGCGCAGCTCCTGCAGCCGCTCCTGCTCCTGCCGCAGCTCCCGCACCTGCAGCTGCTCCCGCTGCAGCTCCTGCCGCACCCGCTGCTCCCGCAGCCAAGGTTGAAGGCACCGACGTTACCGCTCCGATGCCCGGCACCATCATGGAAGTCAACTGCGCAGTCGGCGATCAGGTCACCCGCGGACAGGCTATCTTTGTCCTGGAAGCCATGAAGATGAACAACGATATCGTTGCTCCCTGCGACGGTAAGATCGTATCCGTCGTCGCCAAGAAGGGCGACACCGTCAACTCCAGCGACGTTCTGGCAGTGATCGGCTGATTTTCTGCATAAAACGATCACAAACCAGAAAGGAAGGATACTACGATGGCTAAACCTATTAAAATTACCGAAACCGTCCTTCGTGACGCCCATCAGAGCCTGCTGGCAACCCGTATGCCGCTGTCTGATATGCTCCCGATCCTCGGCGAGATGGATAAAGTCGGCTATTATTCCGCAGAGGTCTGGGGCGGCGCGACTTTCGACGCCTGCATCCGCTTCCTGAACGAAGACCCTTGGGAAAGACTGCGCACCATCCGCAAGGAGATGCCCAACACCAAGCTGCAGATGCTGTTCCGCGGCCAGAATATGCTGGGTTACCGTCCTTACGCTGACGACACTCTGGAGTATTTTGTCCAGAAATCCGTTGCCAACGGCATCGACATCATCCGTATCTTCGACGCACTGAACGATATCCGCAACCTGGAGACCGCCGTTAAGGCAGCCAACAAGGAAGGCGCTCATGCGCAGATCGCGATTTCCTATACCCTCGGCGACACCTTCACCACCGACTATTATGTCAACTATGCAAAGCAGATCGAGTCCATCGGTGCCAAGTCCATCTGCATCAAGGACATGGCTGCTCTGCTGACTCCTTACCGTGCTGCTGAGCTGGTCAAGGCGATCAAAGCCCAGGTCAACATCGACGTCGATATCCACACCCATTACACCTCCGGCCTCGCTTCCATGTGCCTGCTCAAGGGCATCGAAGCCGGCGCTGATATCGTCGATACCGCTATGTCTCCTCTGGCTCTGGGCACCTCTCATGCGCCCACCGAGTCGATCGTCGCTGCTCTCCAGGGCACCGAGTACGACACCGGCCTCGACCTCGTTCAGCTGACCAAGATCCGCGATTACTTCATGACCCTGCGCGAGAAGTATATCAAGGAAGGCCTGATCGACCCCAAGATGCTCGCTACCGACGCCAACGCCCTGATCTATCAGGTTCCCGGCGGTATGCTGTCCAACCTCCTGTCCCAGCTGAAACAGGCTGGCCAGGAAGGCAAGCTGCAGGAAGTTCTGGAAGAAGTTCCGCGTGTCCGTGCTGACGCCGGTATGCCTCCTCTGGTCACTCCTTCTTCCCAGATCGTCGGCACCCAGGCTGTCTTCAACGTCATCCTCGGCGAACGCTACAAGATGTGCACCGCTGAGTTCAAGGATCTCGTCCGCGGCGCATACGGCAAGACTCCCGTCCCGATCGACCCCGAGTTCCAGAAGAAGATCTGCGGCGACGCAGAGATCATCACCTGCCGTTTCGCAGACACTCTCGCTCCCGAGCTGGACAGCCTCCGCAAGGAATGTGCAGAGTGGATGGAACAGGAAGAGGACGTCCTGACCTATGCGATGTTCCCGAAGGTCGCGCCCAAGTTCTTTGAGGCTCGCCGCAATGCCAAATACGGCATCGACGGTGCAAGAGCTGACCAGAAAAACGGCGTTCATCCCGTTTGATTTTAAGTCCGGGCATTTTCCAAATGTCGGTAATGCCCGGTAAAAGCTATAGCTGCTGTTGAGTATTCAACGGCAGCTATTTTGCGTTTTGAAATATTTTGCAATTTTTTGTTTAACAAATTGCAAACAGTAGGAGTTTGGCCAACCGGCCAAGTCAAGAAAGGAAAGAGAAAGCGCTGCGCTTTCCCGCGTTTTCGTGTGTCATGAAAAAGTATCTGACAAAAGACAATCTTATGCAGTTTTTGATGTTGAACGGCGGCACCCTGCTCGTGGCCTTCGGCGTCTATTTCTTCAAATTCCCCAACAATTTCTCCACCGGCGGCGTCGCTGGTGTTTCGATCATCCTGACCAAATATTTCCCGAACCTGTCCGCCAGTAACTTCACGACTATCTTCAATATGATCCTGCTTGTCATCGGGTTCCTGGTTTTCGGCAGGGGATTCGGTTTTAAGACGGCATATTCGACGATCCTGATGTCCGGCACCCTCGAGCTGCTGGACTGGCTGTACCCGATGAACGCGCCCTTCACCGACGAGCCGCTGATGGAACTGATCTTCGCAGTCGGCCTGCCGGCAGTGGGGAGCGCTATTCTGTTCAACATCGACGCTTCGACCGGCGGTACCGACGTCGTGGCCATGATCCTGAAAAAGTTCACCAGCATGAAGGTCGGAAACGCCCTCCTTGCTTCTGACCTGGTCATCACCCTGGCAGCGGTCGTCGCCTTCGGCATGAAGGTCGGTATGTTCTCGGTCCTGGGCCTGATCATCAAGTCGACCCTGCTCGACAGCGTCATGGAGAGCTTCCACCAGTGCAAATACTTCACCATCGTCACCAAGGAACCGCAGCCGATCTGCGATTATATTATCCATGAGCTGAACCGCAGCGCCACGAAGGTCCCCGGCCAGGGCGCATTTGCCCATGAGGACGAGACGATCATCCTGACCGTCATGACCCGCGGCCAGGCCATCCATCTGCGCCGGTTCATCCGCCAGAACAGCCCCTCGACCTTCATGATGATCACCAACACCTCCGAGATCATCGGCAAGGGCTTCCGCGGCACCTGATCTGCTTTCCTTTTGGGAAAATACACGGAGAAACACGGCAAAGGCTTCCGCGGTACCTGATGCATTTTCCGCGGCGCAGAGAATGGATAAAAATGGGAAAAAATTTGTAAATTCCTATTTCTTATTGCCGCAAAAAAGTGTATAATAAAGAGTGAAAGATCGCGGCCGCCGGATATTGCGCTTTTCGGCGGCCTTAAAGAAATAGCAGGAGAGTGAAGTGGAGATGCGCTTAGGCTTTGACAATGAGAAATACCTGTCGATGCAGTCCCAGAGAATCAAGGAGAGGATTGCTCAGTTTGGCGGCAAGCTTTATCTGGAGTTTGGCGGCAAGCTGTTTGACGATTATCATGCTTCCCGCGTGCTGCCCGGTTTCAAGCCGGACAGCAAGATCAAAATGCTGACCCAGCTGAAGGATGAGGCGGAGATCGTCATCGTCATCAACGCGGAGGACATCGAGAAGAACAAGGTGCGCGGCGACCTGGGCATCACCTATGATATGGACGTGCTGCGGCTGATCGACGCTTTCCGGGAATACGGGCTGTTCGTCGGCAGCGTCGTCCTGACCCGTTTTGACGGCCAGGCGAGCGCTGTGGCCTATGAAAAGCGGCTGCAGAGCCTCGGCATCCGTGTTTACCGCCATTACCCGATCGCCGGGTATCCGGCCGATATCCCGCTGATCGTCAGCGACGAGGGGTATGGCCGCAATGATTATATTGAGACCGAGCGTTCCCTGGTGGTCATCACCGCACCCGGTCCCGGCAGCGGCAAAATGGCGACCTGCCTGTCCCAGCTGTATCATGAGAACAAGCGGGGCGTCAAGGCCGGCTACGCCAAGTTTGAGACCTTCCCGATCTGGAACCTGCCGCTTCATCATCCGGTCAATCTGGCTTATGAGGCTGCGACGGCCGACCTCAATGACGTCAACATGATCGACCCGTTCCACCTCGAGGCCTACGGCAAGACGACCATCAACTACAACCGCGACGTCGAGGTCTTCCCGGTGCTGAACGCGATGTTTGAGCAGATTTACGGCAGCTCTCCCTATAAGTCACCGACCGATATGGGCGTCAATATGGCGGGCAACTGCATCTTCGACGACGCCGCTGTCTGCGAAGCCGCCCGGATGGAAATCATCCGCCGGTATTACAAAGCCCTCTGCGACCGCCGCAAGGGCAGCCAGAACGACGAGATCGTCCAGAAGCTGGAGTTCTTGATGAAACAGGCCAAGACCGGTTTTTATGCCCGTCCGGTCATTGCTGCGGCCAATGAAATGGAGAAGGCGACCGGCGAACCGGCTGCAGCGATCGAGCTGCCCGACGGCGCCATTGTCACTGGCAAGACCAGCGACCTGCTGGGCGCATCTTCGGCGATGCTCTTAAATGCCCTCAAGCAGCTGGCCGGGATCAAAGACGAGATAAACCTCATTTCGCCCGCGGTCATCGAGCCGATCCAGGAGTTGAAGGTTACCCACCTCGGCAACCACAACCCGCGTCTCCACACCGACGAGGTGCTGCTGGCCCTGTGCATCTGCGCCAACACCGATCCGAACGCGCAGCTTGCCATGCAGCAGCTGGAGAAGCTGTCCGGCTGCGAAGTCCATTCCACCGTTATCCTTTCGTCGGTCGACGAAAACGTCTTCAGCCGGCTCGGCATCAACCTCACCTGCGAACCGAAGTATCAGACGGAGAAGCTGTTCCATCGCTGATCTGTAATACAAAAGCCCGGTCATTTGGCCGGGCTTTTCATACGCAGACAACAAAAATACCCGGCCAATCAGCCGGGTATTTTGTATATACGCTGTTTATCAGGCAACCAGGAAGAACTTGATGAGGAAGAGAGCCGAGATGACGTAAGTCAGGACGGAAACATCCTTTGCCTTGCCGGTGAAGACCTTGATAACGGTGTAGGTGATCAGGCCGATACCGATTGCATGGCCGATCGAACCGGAGATGGGCATCGCGAGGAGCATCAAGGCGACAGGAGCGGCTTCGGACATATCGTCGAAGTGGACGTTCTTCAGGCCGGAGAGCATCAGGATGCCGACGTAGATCAGAGCTGCGGAGGTAGCTGCCGCAGGGATGATCGCAGCGACGGGTGCAATGAATATGCAGGCGAGGAAGAGGATACCGCAGGTCAGTGCGGTCAGGCCGGTGCGGCCGCCGGCTTCAACGCCGGAAGCGGATTCGACGAAGGTGGTGACGGTGGAGGTACCGGTGACAGAGCCGACGACGGTGCCGACAGCGTCAGAAAGCAGGGCTTCCTTCATCTTGGGCATATTGCCGTCCTTGTCGACCATGCCTGCACGGCTGGCGGTACCGACGAGGGTGCCGATGGTGTCGAACATATCGATCATGCAGAAGGTGAGGATCAGGATGATGACGGTGAACCAGCCGATCTGGAAGAGACCCTTAAAGTTCAGCTTGAACAGGGTGGTCTGCGCCATATCGCCGAACGCGGGGACGAAAGAAGCGGTCGCGAGGGAAGCGAAGGGGTTGACATGCATGAAGATCGCTTCGCCAATCCAGTAGATGACGGAAGCAGCCAGCATACCCAGGATAACGCAGGCTTTGATGCCCTTGTGCGCCAGGATGATGATGACGAACAGGCCGACGAACATGGTGACGACGGTCAGAACCATCTGGGTGTAGCCGCTGCCCATGCCGTCAGCAGCGCTCTTTGCGGTCAGGGCGCCGAAGAAGTCGCGCATGACATAGAACGGGCCGCCGGTTTCCGAATAGATGCCGGCGTTGGAGCCGAGGCCGATGTTCAGAAGCATCAGGCCGATGGCGGGCGCAATGCCGAGGCGGACGCCCAGCGGGATTGCGTGGACGATCTTGTCGCGGACATTGAGGACCGAGAGGATAATGAAGATGACGCCTTCGATAAAGACGATGCAGAGAGCCGACTGGAAGGACTCGACGTAAGAAAGTCCGGTCAGAGCGGCGATGTTGGTGACGACGACGGCGAAGAAGCTGTTAAGCCCCATGCCGGGCGCCAGACAGAAGGGTTTGTTGGCGAGGAACGCCATGGCGAACATCGCGATCGCCGAAGCGATACAGGTCGCGAGGAATACGCCGTTCCAGAGTGCGCTGCCGACGTCCCAGTTGGTCAGCAGGTTGGGGTTCAAGGCGATGATGTAAGCCATCGTCATGAAGGTTGTAAGGCCGGCGACGATCTCAGTGCGTACGCTCGAACCGTTCTCCTTCAGCTTGAACAGTTTTTCCAAGGGTAAAACCTCCTTAAAATAATATAAAACAGCATCTGTTCGGTTCATCTTTTTCGTGAAATCCGAACACCTACAAAGAATATTATAGACTGTTTTTGACGATTTTGCAAGCATTTTTCCAATAAAAAATGAACAAAACAGAAGGATTCTTGCGTCAGAAACCGTTTTTTGCAAGAGAAAAAGGGCAGAAGCTCTCATGGAAGGGAATTTCTGTCCTTTTATCCTTAATGTTTGGCAACGTTGATACGGTTGAGCGCCCGTTTCAGCTTGACTTCCGCGCGGTCCATCTCCTGCTTGGAGGAAGAATGTTCGCGCATCTGTCTGGCGTGCTCGGCAGCCGCCTCAGCCCGCTTCAGGTCGATCTCATCTTCCCATTCGCAGGCGGTCGTAACGACGGTCACCTTGTTGTCGCCGACCTTGACAAATCCGCCGGCGATCGCGGCAAAGCGGGGATCGCGGTCCGCGAACTCGACCTTCATTTTGCCGATGACCAGGGGAGAGATCAGTTTCTGATGCCTAGCCTGCACGCCGATGTCGCCCATGGTCGTGCGCACCAGCAGGAAGGTCGCTTCGCCGTCGTAGACGATCTTGTCCGGCGCAACGATCTGCAGTTTAAATGTGTTCATGATAAACCTCCATGGTCAGCTGGAGGGTTTAGTGCCCAGCCTTGGCTTTTTCGACCGCTTCTTCGATCGTGCCGACAAAGAGGAAGGCCGATTCGGGCAGGTCGTCGTGTTTGCCTTCGATGATTTCCTTGAAGCCGCGGATGGTTTCCTTCAGCGGGACGTACTTGCCCTGCATACCGGTGAACTGTTCGGCGACCGAGAAGGGCTGGGAGAGGAAACGCTGGATCTTTCTTGCGCGGGAAACGGTCAGCTTATCCTCTTCGGACAGCTCGTCCATACCGAGGATGGCGATGATGTCCTGCAGCTCTTTGTAGCGCTGGAGGATCGACTGAACCGCTCTGGCGACCTGGTAGTGCTCCTCGCCGACAATCGCGGGCGTCAGGATACGGGAGGTGGATTCCAGCGGGTCAACTGCCGGGTAGATACCCTGCGAGGAGATGCTTCTGGACAGAACGGTGGTCGCGTCCAGATGGGCGAAGGTCGTCGCAGGAGCCGGGTCAGTCAGGTCGTCCGCAGGGACGTAAACTGCCTGAACCGAGGTGATGGAGCCTTTCTTGGTCGAGGTGATGCGCTCCTGGAGGGCGCCCATCTCGGTAGCCAGGGTCGGCTGATAACCTACGGCCGAGGGCATACGGCCCAGCAGCGCCGAAACCTCAGACCCTGCCTGGGTGAAACGGAAGATGTTGTCGATAAAGAGCAGAACGTCCTGGTTTTCCTCATCGCGGAAGTATTCCGCCATGGTCAGACCCGACAGGCCGACTCTCATTCTCGCTCCGGGCGGCTCGTTCATCTGGCCGTAAACCAGAGCGGTCTTGTTGATAACGCCCGACTCGATCATTTCGTTGTAGAGGTCGTTGCCCTCACGGGTACGTTCGCCTACGCCGGTGAAGACCGAGATGCCGCCGTGCTGGGTGGCGACGTTGTTGATCAGCTCCATGATCAGGACGGTTTTGCCTACGCCGGCGCCGCCGAACAGGCCGATCTTACCGCCCTTCTGATAGGGCGCGATCAGGTCGACGACCTTGATGCCGGTTTCGAGGATCTCGGTCGACGCGACCTGTTCCTCAAAGGAGGGCGCAGGGCGGTGGATCGGGAGCCGTTTGGTGTTTTCAGGAGCAGGTTTATTGTCGACCGGTTCGCCCAGCAGGTTAAAGATACGTCCCAGGGTTTCAGGCCCGACAGGGACGGTGATCGGGGAGCCGGTATCGACAGCATCCATACCGCGGCGGAGACCGTCGGTGGAGCTCATGGCGATGCAGCGCACGGTATCGCCGCCGATATGCTGGGAGACCTCAGCGACCAGCGTTTTATCGCCGTTTTGGATATGGATAGCGTTTAACAGGTTAGGCAGGTGTTCGGCGTCAAACCGGATGTCAAGGACAGGTCCGACAATCTGTACCACCTTGCCGATATTCTTTTCTGGCATGAATGCGATCATTCCTTTCATACCCTTGATAATTAATGAAGAATGAATAGTGAATAATGAATAATGAATAATTATGGTATCCGCTGGCGCGGATAGATTTAAATTACGAAACAGAGACCTTTCTGCAGCAAAATTAAATGAGCGCGGAGCGCGTACCTTCATTATTCATTCTTCATTTTTCATTTTTCACTATTCATTATTTGCACGCATGTGCAAAACATTACTGCGCCGCATTGGCGCCCGAAACGATCTCGGTCAGCTCCTGGGTAATCGCGGCCTGACGGGCGCGGTTGTAGCTCAGGGAGAGGTTCTTGATCATCTCTTCGGCATTGCCGGTAGCGGATTCCATGGCGGTACGGCGGGCACCCTGTTCCGATGCGTAGCTTTCGGTGACTGCGCCGTAGATCATGCCGGTGACGTACTGGGGGATAATCGATGCAAATACAGCGCCCGGGCCAGGTTCATAGTTCATCGCCTGGGAGTAGGTGCGCTTTTCCTTGATCTGGCTGAGAGGAAGGATGTCGAGAAGCGTCGCGCGCTGGGTCAGGGCGGTGACGAACTGGGTGAAGATGAGCTTGACCCGTCCGACCTTCCGCTCTTTGAACAGCCGGAGCGCCGTATTGGTGATCTCGGTGACCAGCGGCATTTTGAGGTTTTCCGCCAGTCCCGGGTATTCCCCGATCATTTCGATATCCGGATTATGGGCATATTTTTCCACAGCCTTGCGGCCGATGGCGATGACCTTGGCGCCCTTATAGTCCGGCTGCTCGCTCAGCAGCCGGTAAACATTGGCGTTGTAGCCGCCGGCCAGCCCTCTGTCACCCGCGATTACGATATAAAGGGTGGGGAGCTTGCCGGGTTTGGCCGTATAGATGGTCTCGGTCCCGTCCAGCTCGCTGCTCAGGTCGGAGATCGTCTCGTACAGGATGTTGAAAAACGGGCGGGCGTTTTCCGCGCGCTCCTTCGCCTTTCTCAGCTTGGAGGAGGAAACCAGCTCCATGGCCTTGGTTATCTGCATCGTGCTTTCAACCGACTTGATGCGGCCTTTGATGTCCTTCATGGAAGCACCCATGGGCACTCCTCCTTTCCATCCAACTGCGGGTTACGCATTGGTAAATTTCGCGACGAAGACTTTCAGCGCTTCGTCCAGCGCCTTGGCCGTTTCGGGGCTCATGACGCCGGTTTCCCGGATCGCGCCGCCGATTTCCGGATGGGTGGAGTCCATAAAGGCATACAGCTCTTTTTCAAAAGCCTGGATCTGATCCACCGGGATCGTCTCAAGGTAGTTGTTGATAACGGCGTAGAGGATGATGACCTGGTTTTCGACCGGGATGGGAGCGTTTTCGTTCTGCTTGAGGACTTCGACGATCCGCGCACCCTGATCCAGACGCTCGCGGGTATCCTTATCCAGGTCGGAGCCGAATTGCGCGAAACTCTGCAGCTCGCGGTACTGGGAGTAAACCAGCTTCAAAGTACCGGCAACCTTCTTCATCGCCTTGATCTGTGCGTCGCCGCCTACACGGGAGACGGAGATACCGGGGTTGACAGCGGGACGGACGCCGGAGTTGAACAGCTCGGTTTCCAGGAAGATCTGGCCGTCGGTGATGGAAATGACGTTGGTCGGGATATAGGCCGAAACGTCGCCTGCCTGGGTCTCGATGATCGGCAGGGCGGTCAGGGTGCCGCCGCCTTGTTCTTCGGACAGGCTGGCAGCTCTTTCCAGCAGACGGGAATGGAGGTAGAAGACGTCGCCGGGGAATGCTTCACGTCCCGGAGGGCGTTTCAGCAGCAGGGAAAGGGCGCGGTAAGCGACGGCGTGCTTGGACAGGTCATCGTATACGCACAGAACGTCTCTGCCCTTGTACATAAAGTATTCGCCCATGGCGCAGCCTGCGTAAGGAGCGATATACTGGATAGGCGCCAGCTCGGAAGCGGTCGCCGAGACGACGATGGTGTAGTCCATCGCGCCGTTTTCGGTCAGTTTTTCAACGACGTTGGCGACGGTCGAGCGTTTCTGGCCGATCGCGACATAGATACAGATGACGTTCTTGCCCTTCTGGTTGATAATGGTGTCCAGGGCAATGGCGGTCTTACCGGTCTGACGGTCGCCGATGATCAGCTCGCGCTGGCCGCGGCCGATGGGAATCATCGAGTCGATTGCCTTAATACCGGTCTGCAGGGGCACATGAACCTTTCTGCGTTCGATGATGCCGGGAGCAGGGGACTCGATGGGACGGGTTTCGGTAGTGAGGATGGCACCTTTGCCATCGATGGGCTGACCCAGGGGGTTGACGACGCGGCCGAGCAGCGCTTCGCCGACGGGGACCGAAACGATCCTGCCGGTGCGGCGGACGGTGTCGCCCTCTCTGATGTCCGAATCAGAACCGAGCAGTACGGCGCCGACGAAATCCTCTTCGAGGTTCTGGGCCATGCCGTATACGCCGCCGGGGAACTCGAGCAGCTCGCCGGCCATGCAGTCTTCCAGGCCGTAAACGCGGGCGATGCCGTCGCCGACGGTGACGACAGTGCCGGTATCGGTCAGGCTGACTTTGCTTTCATAGTTTCTGATTTGGGTCTTGATCAGCTGGGTTATTTCTTCGGGGCGCAATTCCATTTGGTTTGGACCCTCCTAACTGATTATACTGATTTCTTGTATTTGCGCAGGCTCCGGGTTAAAGTACGATCCCGCGGAGCGCCTTGCGCAGGTTGTCGAGACGGTCTTTGACCGAGCCGTCGATCTCATGCCCGTCGTAACGGAGCAGGACGCCGCCGAGAAGCGAGGGGTCGATCTTGTTGTCCAGCAGGACCTTTTTGCCGATCGAAGCGGAGAGCTTTTCCCCAAGGCGCGCGATTTGGCGCTCGTCCATCGGGACAGCCGTGACCGCCGTTACGGGCAGGATGCCGTGGTGAGCGCGGTAGATGGCGGTAAACTCCTTTGCGATCAGCGGGAAGAGGGAAGCCCTGCCCTTGTCCGCGAGGATGCGCATGAAATTATACATAATTCCTTCGACCCGTCCGGAGAGGGTATTGCGGAGCATCTCCTGTTTTTCATCGTCGGTGACTGCAGGGGAGGAGAGAAGGGTCAGGAATGCCGGGGTCTCTTTGAAGATGCCGTCCAGCATGTCCACTTCTTTCATCGTCTCTTCCAGGGAGTTTTCCTCGATTGCCGCGTCGAACAGCGACTGGGCGTAGACTTTCTCAATCAGCTCTGCCACTTGTCTTCACCTACGCTCTCGATAAAGTCGTCGATCATTCTGCGGTGGGAGTCGGCGTCGAGTTCCTTCTCGATGACGGTCTCAGCCGCCTGCAGGGCGATATCGGCGATCTGGTTCTTGACCTCGTTGAGCGCCTGTTTCTTTTCGATTTCGGCCTGTTCGCCAGCGCGCTTGATGATGTCGGCGGCGGAGTCGCGGGCTTCCGCAATCATAGCGTCGCTGCGCAGCTGTGCGCGGCCGGTGGCGCTGCGGACGATCTCGTCGGCTTCTTCTTTGGCGGAAGCCATTTTTTCTTCATATTGGGTTTTCATCGTGATGGCGGCAGTCTGTGCCTCATCTGCCTTTGCGTACACATCCTCGACCTCTTTCTGCCGGAGTGCGAACATCTTCTTGACCGGGTTATAGAGGAATTTTTTCAGGATGAAATAGTCCAAAAGGAGGTTACAAAGGGTAAAGACAAGCTGCCAGCCGTTTACGGAAAATACCGATTCAGTCATATTTATTGAACCGTACCTTTCTGGTGCAGCAGTATATCCAAAGGTTTGGACATGCAGCCTGCCGGATTAGAGAAGCGGATTGAAGAAGAGCAGGGCCAGGCCGATAAACAGGCCGTAAATACCGGTGGTTTCTGCCATTGCACAGCCGATCAGCAGGGTTTTGGTAACTGCGCCGGAGGATTCGGGCTGTCTGCCGATTGCCTCAACTGCTTTACCGGCGGCGTAACCTTCGCCGATACCAGGGCCGATACCGGCGATCAGAGCGAGGCCTGCGCCGATTGCGGAAGCTGCACGGATAAGATCGGGACCAGTGATACCATTCATAGTAATATTCCTTTCTTTTAACAGATTGTGGATGTTGGTGGTTTTTGTCAGCTGTCATCCGAAGGACCGACGTTGGAGATGTAGACCATCGTCAGCATACAGAAAATAAACGCCTGCATACAACCGCCGAAAAAGTCAAAATAAAGCGACAGGATAGCCGGGACACCGACCTGCAGGGCAGGAATCGGGAGGTGGATCATCGAGCTGACGCCGGCAAAGGCCGAGTACAGCAGGGTCATGATCGCGCTGCCGCCCAGGACGTTGCCGAAATGACGCAGAGCCATCGACATTGGCGTTGTTACGATGCCGATCATATTGATCGGGGTCATCACAGCGATCGGTTCGGCAAAACTGTGGAGATACCCCTTAAATCCGCTGGACTTAAATCCGATATAGTGGATAAAGAACGCGGTGACCAGCGCCCAGCACAGGGTCGTATTGAAATCCTGCGTGGTCGAGCGCAGCCCGACGAGGCTGATCAGGCTACCAAACACCGAACTGGCAAACAGCGTCATCATATACGGGGCAAAGGCCATATACCGTTTTCCCATGGTGCTTTCCACGAGATTATCGATGGTAATGACGATCTTTTCCGCCAGTAGCTGTGTTTTTTTGCGGGGAATCTTCTCCATTTTATGGGTCAGGATCAGGCTGACAACAAGCAGGAGCAGCGTTACGATCAACAGGTTTACTTCTGTCTCATTGACATTGATCCCGCCGAAAATGGGAATTGTAAAATATATTCTGGGTCCTTCCAATTAAACAGACACCCCCTTTGCGTTAAGATATATATCAGCTAAATGCACAGGCCCATAGGCCGCACAGTTATCTGCTCCATCATTATAGCACAAAAATATGCCAAAATCATTGGACATATTTTTGTTCCTGTCTGGAAAAAATACGCTGCTTCAGTCGATTCCGGCGCCGGTCACACCGCAGAAAAAGTAGGTGATCTTCGGGGAAATAAGCACCGCGAAAACCGCAAACGGGTCGAGGAACATAAACCCGAGAAACAAAGTCACACCGGCCAGCAGATACCGCCCCAGATAGGATTTTTTATAGAACCGCTGGGTAGAAATCCCCCGGAGAATCCGTTGGTTGGTCAGGTCGAGCAGCAGGGTGTTGACGACCAGGTATACGCACCCGAGCGCCGCGCCGAGGATGGTTCCCACCGCCGGAATACCCGTCCCGCTGACCGTTTCGCTCAGCCCGGTCAGGATCGCGATCACCGCGTAAATCCCGCCGACCGCAGCTCCGCCGGTCAAAAGCCGTTTCCATTCACCGGAAAAAGTATAGCGCCGCTTCATGGACAGCTCCTTTCAGTTGAACCCTCTGATTTCATGTTTTTTTTGTATCAATCAGAGCTTTTTTAAAATGCAAAAAGGAACGAAACGAATAGAGGAGACCTGTGTTCGCTTCGTTCCTTTTCTGTCATAGCCAATTTGGGGAAATCCCGGCCTGCTTGTCAAAATGAGGCAGGCCGGGCACCCCTGAGACGTCCGCTGATAGAGACAGGGTCAGGCGAACCAACTATCCCTAGTATACCATACGAACCGAAAAATGTAAATAATATTCAGAAATTTTCATTTTACTATTTGCTTTTTGGGGCACTCTGTTTTATCTCTCATACCCGCGATCAGATATATCCGCCGCGCTGGATAAAGCAGCTTTCCGCTGCCAGAGCTGCGCCGGTCAGGAAGAGGTTTGATTCGTCAAACCGGGAGAAGCGGATGATTCCGTCCTCTTTGCCGGAAAAGCGCAGGTTTACGCTGCGCATCGCCTGGCTGAGGGCTTCCATGACGCTGCCGTCGGGGAAGACGATGACGCTCTGCGGGTCGTAGAAGGTGAGGACGGCCGAGAGGATGGAGGCGTAATCTTCCCGGATGCGGTCGAAATACTGCCGGACGGCCGGGTCTTCGGGGATAAAACCGCTGCGGCAGAAAAGCCACTCGGCTCGCTGCGGGTTATCCATGCTCAGGGTGTCGAGGGCCGGACAGAGCTTGCGGGTGCGGATGGCGCGGATCTGTTCGCCGACAGCCCGCCTTGCCAGCCGTTCGGAAGCCGGCGCGCGGTTCAAGCCTTCGCCCAGCTGCATTTTGCCGATGCTGCAGGCAGCTCCGTTTGCGCCGCGGTAGACTTCCTGCCGGATGGAAACGGTGGAGTTAAAGCTGCCGCCCATCTGCAGGACGATCTGGTTTGCCGCCGCCGGGATATTATCGGGGTGGAAACCGGTCTCGGCGGCCGAAATTCCTTCGGTCAGGCTGCCGAAAGCGACGGGTACATCGACGATTTCCCGCAGCTTTTCAGCAAAGCTCTCGGTCTCGAGCC
Source organism: uncultured Clostridia bacterium (assembly GCA_945835425.1). Taxonomy (GTDB): domain Bacteria; phylum Bacillota; class Clostridia; order Oscillospirales; family Ruminococcaceae; genus Faecivivens. Next base: position 764 of record CAMAJC010000002.1, on the reverse strand, counting down.
GTCCATTTTCTTCGGTAATGCCGCATAGCCCGTAAAACGGCGCGTCGATACATACGCCCATGGCCAGCAGCGTGTCCGGCTTCAGCGCGTTTTTATAAGCAAGGTCGGCGTAAGACCTCTCGATAATCTGCAAGAAGCTGTCCAGGCTGCAGCGTTCCTCCAGCAGCACCGCGTGGTGCTCGACGATTCCGCCGGTCAGGGTGCACAGCCCGACGTCCAGCCAGCCGCCCTGCAGGGAAATCCCCAGGATCAGCCGCCAGGTAGGGTTGATGCCGACCAGAATCTTTTTTCTGCCGCGCGGGATTTTGCCACCGGTAGGCGCCTGTTCGCCGACTTCCTGGAGGATGCCCTCCTCGATCATTTCGTTGGTGATGATCGTGACGGCGGCCTTGGTAATATGAATCGTATGGGAAATATCGATTCGGGAGATCGGTCCGTGGTTGCGGAGCAGGCGGAGAATCTGCATCCGGTTCTGACGTTTTAGATCCAGCTTGCTGATGCCAATGGTATCCATCTCTTTCATCCTTTCTATCTTTTTCAGAAATTTCTGTTTATTGCCCTTTTCATTTGTATTGGATGCAATCTATTATCAGTATACCACATTGGCGAAAATTTTAAATTAACTGCCTGTGAATTTACCTGCCTTCTGTCTGAAAGTTGTGTGAAGGTCCTGTGAAGAAAATAGGCCGGCAATCTTCATTGCCAGCCTAGCTTGTCGATAAAATCGGAAGTAAGCCCTCTCAGTCAGCCTAACGGCAGTTTTC
>CAMAJC010000001.1 GCA_945835425.1 uncultured Clostridia bacterium | reverse complement strand
TGTTCTTCTTTTTTAATATTGTCAAATACGTCCAGGTCGATCCGGAACTCATCGTCTCCGGAAGGAGCGGGCGCAGAAGGTGCCGGTGCAGGTTTGGGTTTTGCCGCTTCCCTTACAGGCGGTTTTGCCGGCGCAGGCGCTTGTCCGCCGGTAGAAGCGGGCGTAGTGCTGATCCCCAGTTCGGCAAGGATCTTGTCAATTTCTTCGTCGGTACTGGTTCTCCTCTGCTCAGATGCCATAACGAGCAAGCCTTCCTTTCCTTTATAAATATTTCCGGTATTCCTCCGCTCTCCGCGCACTTTGCGGCAGGATGGTCAGAGGCTTCCTAAATCTGCGGATGCAGATGAAAAATGTCTGAATAGCAGAAAAAGGGGACGCTGCCGCCCCCTTCTTCCTCTGTGCGATTCTTATACGATTTTCTCTTTGACTCTGGCTGCCTTGCCAACTCTGTTGCGCAGGTAGTACAGTTTTGCACGTCTGACAACACCGTGACGGAGAACGTCAACGGAGTCGACTCTGGGCGAATGGATCGGGAATACTCTCTCGATGCCGACGCCGTGTGCAACGCGTCTTACGGTAAAGGTCTCAGAGATGCCGCCGTGCTTCATAGCGATGACGGTGCCTTCGAAAGCCTGGATTCTTTCCTTGTCGCCTTCGCGGATCTTAACGTTGACTCTGACGTAGTCGCCGACCTGAACCTTGGGCATGTCGGCTTTCATGCTGGACTGAGCGATGAGTTTGAGTGCGTCCATGTTTTTTCCTCCTGAATTTCAGACATTCGTGCATCAGTTTGTGCAGAGGACTGTCCGGATAATGTGTGATTAACATATATCCTCCGCCATGAAAATCATGGGCGGAACAATATCTAGTACATAATAGCATAGAAAGTGGGATTTTGCAAGGGTTTTGTCTTCTTTTTTCCGGAAATTTTTCCGAAAACGGCATTCTTCACAGGAAGAACTCCCACTTTCGGCAAGTTTCGTCCGTTTTGCCGGGAAATCAGATCAGAACGATCTTGCGGAAGACTTTCTTGCCTTTTTTGATGACCATACCTTCCTTTACGGTCAGCTTCATGGCAGGATCGGTGACCTTTTCGCCGTCGATCGAGATGCCGCCCTGCTGGACAAGGCGTCTTGCCTCGCCGTTAGAGGGCGCGATGCCGGCCTTGACCAGCAGGGTCAGAAGGCCGACTTCCCCTTCGACCTCAGCCGCGGGGATCTCGGAAGCGGGCATATTGGCCGTATCGGTGGCTGCGGAGAAGACTGCGCGGGCAGAAGCGAGGGCCTTGTTAGCCTCCTCTTCGCCGTGGACCATCTTGGTCAGCTCGTAAGCCAGGCGCTCCTTGGCAGGGTTGAGCATTTCGCCGGTCAGAGTGCGCTCCATCTCCTCGATCTCCTCCAGCGGGATAAAGGTCAGCAGCTTCATGCACTTGATGACATCGTCGTCGCCGACGTTTCTCCAGTACTGGAAGAAGTCGTAGGGAGAGGTCTTTTCGGCGTCCAGCCAGACGGCGCCCGACTGGGTCTTGCCCATCTTCTTGCCCTCGGAGTTGAGCAGCAGGGTGATGGTCATGGCGCTGGCGTCCTTGCCCAGCTTCTTGCGGATCAGCTCGGTGCCGCCGAGCATGTTGCTCCACTGGTCGTCGCCGCCGAACTGCAGGTTGCAGCCGTAGCGCTTGTACAGCTCGAGGAAGTCGTAGCTCTGCATGATCATGTAGTTGAATTCCAAAAAGGACAGGCCTCTTTCCAGCCGCTGCTCGTAGCATTTGGCGCGGAGCATGTTGTTGACCGAGAAGCAGGAACCGATGTCGCGGATAAATTCAACGTAGTTTAAGTCCATCAACCAGTCGGCGTTGTTGACCATCAGGGCCTTGCCTTCACCGAAGTCGATAAAGCGGCTCATCTGTTTCTTGAAGCAGTCGCAGTTGTGCTGGATCGTCTCGGGGGTCATCATCTGGCGCATGTCGGTGCGGCCGGAAGGGTCGCCGATCATGGCGGTGCCGCCGCCGATCAGGGCGATCGGGCGGTTGCCGGCCATCTGCAGCCGTTTCATCAGGCAGAGCGCCATAAAGTGGCCGACGTGCAGGGAATCAGCCGTGGGGTCGAATCCGATGTAGAAGGTCGCCTTGCCGTTGTCGATTAAGTCCTGGATCAGTTTTTCGTCCGTTACCTGCGCGATCAGGCCGCGGGCTTTGAGTTCTTCGTAACAGGTCATAGTTTTCTCTCCTTATAAATAAAGTTTTTCAGGGCATGAAAAATCCTCTGCCCCGATGAAGGACAGAGGACGAAATGTCAAGTAAATGGCATCCGTGTTACCACCTCAGTTTACCGGCACCTCACGATGACCGGCCTCACAGAGAACCGTTCTGCAAACAGAACCCGTATTCCCTTCCGCTGTAACGGGCAGACCCGGCAATCCCTACTGCTTTCGGTTCAGGACGCAGCTCCAAGAGGTATTCCCCATTTTCCCGCCGCGCCCTTCCACCAGCCGGACGCTCTCTGTGCACGTCAGAAAATGCGTACTATTTCTTTTCATTGCCTCTGGGAATGAGTATAGCATAATGCGCGAAAGCTGTCAAGCGTTTTTTCCCATTTCCCGCGGCCGATGCCGGACAGGCGCTGTTATGGAAAGGATTTTCCTATGATTTTAGTGAAAATCATAGGAAAATATTGTGTAAAGATAAATTACTTGTCAGTATCTTCCTGCCGGAGAACGTCCAGGGCGGCGGCAAGCTGTGGGTCATGATCCGGATCAAAATGAACATAATCCGCTCTTTCTTCGTCGGTCAGTTCCCGGACAACGTCCGGTATGACGCCGGTTCCGTTATAATTCTGACCGCTGGAGGGATTATAATAATCGGTCGTCAGGGTCAGGGAGGAGCCGTCAGACAATGGATAGGTCGTCTGCATGACGCCTTTGCCGAAGGTTTGGGTGCCGACGACGGTCGCCACGCCGTATTCCTGCAGGTCGCAGGCGAACAGCTCCGCTGCCGATGCGGTGGATTCATTGACCAAAACCGCCATCGGCAGGTCGATGCAGCTCTCGTCCGAGGTGTACAGGACAGTTGTCCGGCCGTCCTTATCGGTCTTGGAGACCAGGTCGCCCGACGGCAGCAGGAAATCCAGCATGGCGGTCACGCTGTTTAACAGCCCGCCGCCGTTATTGCGGACATCAAAAAGCAGCGAGTCCACCCCGTCGCCGATCAGTTCGGTCACGGCCGCTGCAAAGGCGTCCGGCGTCGCATTGTTAAAAGTCGAAATCCGGACATAGCCGACGCCCTCAAAGCGCATCGAATAGATCCCGGTGTTGACGATATCCTGGCGCTGAACCGAAACGGTGCGTTCCTGCTCATCCCGGCGGACCGTCAGGGAAACGTAGCTTCCCTCTTCGCCCTTGACCTTGCTGACGGCGGCCGCATAACCCAGACTCTCGACCGTCTCCCCCTCTACGGCAATGATCTCGTCGCCGGGCAGCAGGAGCCCTGCCGCCGGAGAATCATCGGTCAAAAACAGGACGGTCAGGGCATCCGGGTCGTACTGCACCACCGTGACACCGATGCCGCACATTTCCCCTTCGTTTTTGTCCTGAAAAGCCTCGTACTGGGTCGGGTCGCGGTAGATGCTGTACTGGTCCAGAACGGAAGCGTAACCGGCAGCGGTGCTGTTGGCCGCTTCCTCCGCGTCGATATCGAACAGATAATGCGCATCGACCAGCTCCTCCACCTCCGAGAGCTTGCGGAGCACCTCCTTGGAAACCGGCGTCCCCACAATCCGCTGACCCAGACAGACGCCAGCCAGAGTCAAAGCGCTTCCGAGCAAAAAAGCCGTCCCGAGTGCAATCCCCCTGCGCAGCCAATGGGCTGTTTTATTTTGTTTCATAACATCGTTCTTCTTTCTGCCGTTTTCTTCGGAAAAGCAAAGAGGCCGACGCCCTCTTAACCGGGACGCCGGCCATTACTGTTATATGCAGGTACCGTTTTGATTATTACGGGCTGACAAAGCCGGAAGGATTCTGATGGGAACCGTTGATACGCACCTCAAAGTGCAGATGCGGACCGGTGGAGTTGCCGGTCGAGCCGACATAACCGATCGTCTGGCCTTTGGAGACGTAGTCGCCGACGCTGCAGGCGATGCTGGACATATGGGCGTACAGAGTCGTATATCCGCCGCCGTGATCAACGATGACGTAGTTGCCGTAGCTGTAATGGGAGGACGCCAGAATAACCGTCCCCGACTCCGCCGCAACGATCGACGCACCGTAGACGCCGCCGCCGCTGATGTCGATACCGGTGTGGAAGCTGCCCCATCTGGGGCCGTAGCCGGAGGTGATCATGCTGTAACCGGGAAGCGGCCAGCGGAAGCTGAGGTTTCCGGTGTTGACAGGCGCTTCTTCGACGGTCTCGCCCTTTGCGGCTGCTTCCTGTCTGGCTTTTTCGGCCTCGGCAGCTTTTCTGGCCTGCTCGGCATAGAACGCCTGAATCTCGCTTTCAACGGCTTCATCCTGCGCCTTTGCGGCCGCCAGGTCTTCCTCATACTGCGCCTTCAGGGCCTCCAGGTCCTCCTGCGCCGACTTACTCTTGGAATAAGCGACTTCCAGATTGGACTGGGCGGTCTTCTGCTCCTCGCGCTGCAGGATAACGGATTCTTCATATTCCTGCACTTCGATCAGAGCGGTCTCAACCTGCGCCTTGGTGTCCTCGACCTGCGCCTTGGTCTCTTCCTGATCAGCTTTCTGGGTGCGCAGCTTGTCTACCAGCTGCTCATCGCTGGCGGAAACCGCCTGCATCAGACGGACATTAGTCACAAAGTCCGAAAAGCTGCTGGAAGAAAGCAGCATCGCCAGAGAAGAGGTCTCGCCGGCCTGATACAGCGCGACCATGCGGGTCTTGAACTGCTCATAGGTCTCGTCGATTTCGACCTGCTTGGCGGCGATATCGACCTCCAGCTGGTCAATATCCTCTTCCAGCTGGACGATCTCCGCGTTCTTATTTTCGATCTCGATTTCGAGGCTCTCGATCTCCTCGTCCAGCAGCTGAATCTGCTGCTTATAGAGGCTGATCTGATTGGTCAGCTCCGCCTGATAGGCTTCTTCCTGATCGATCTTATCCTGCAGGTCGTCGATCTTTTCATTGACCGCGTCCAGCTTGGCGTTGATCTCCTCTTTCTGGGATTCCAGTTCGGTAATGGATGCCGCAGAGGCCCGGACTGCCGGATGGTAACCGGCCAGGCCGATCGTGGCAGTCATCGTGATCGCAGCTGCCAGGAAAATGGTGCAAAGACGTTTCAGACGGGGATGTAATTGTAATTTGTGCATTGGTTTTCCCTCCCATTTGCAGGTGACGGGTATGTAAAGCGTTTTGGCTTTACATGAGGTTTTTGCGATTGTTCAGACTTTCAGGTACCCTCTCATGCTGAATACACTGCCGATGCAGCCGACGCTGATGCCGGACAGCAGGAAGCATCCCAGCACCTGGGTCGCCAGTTCAGAGAACGGCATGACCTGATTGACGACGCCGGCCATCAGCGAAGTGCTCTCCATGCGGATAATGTCCAGGAAAACATTGTATCCGGCCCAGACAAGGCCAAACGCGATGCAGGCGGACAGCAGTCCCAGGACCATTCCTTCTACAATGAACGGAATCCGGATGAAGGAGTTGGTGGCGCCGACGTATTTCATGATGTTGATCTCACGGCGTCTGGTGAAGACCGACGCGCGGATCGTATTGGTGATGATGACCAGCGATACGATGACCAGCGCGACAATGATCGCGCCGCCGAAAACGTTGATCATCTTGCGCAGGCGGACCAGCGTCTCGGTGATCTCGGTGGGCGCTTCCACCTCCTGCACATACGGCAGAGCCTGCAGCGTATCGGTGATTTCCGAAACGATCTCCGGGTCGGTGATCCGGCAGCGGAAGGAGGCGGGCATAAAATCATTGTCCATCCCTTCCAGAAGGCCTGCGTCCCCGTCGAGGTATTTGTCGACGATCGACTGCATCGCTTCTTCGCTGGAAACATAGGTGATGTCGCCCAGGCCGCTGATTTTGCTTAACTGGCTGCGGGTCTCGCTGAGCTGGTTCTCGGTGGTCCCGGCTTCCATAAATATGACAAGCTCATTCTGCTCGCCGACGTATTCGACCATATTGTCCACGTTCAGCGAGAACAGCACCGCGATGCCTACGATCAGCAGACAGGCGATCAGCGTTCCCACCGAAGCGACGGTCATCATCCGGTTATTCCACAGGTTTTTGAACCCGTTTTTCACCAGATACCGCATACTACTCGCTCTCATTGGCCCCTCCAATAATATAATCGTCGAAAACTACACGGCCCTCTTCGATATTGATCGTGCGGCCGCCGAAATACTTGACCATCTCATGCTCGTGGGTGACCATCAGAATGGTGGTACCCGCCTGCTTATTGATCTGCTGCAGCATTTCCACGATTTCGTAGGAAAATTCAGGGTCAATGTTGCCGGTCGGCTCGTCCGCGATGATCAGCGGCGGATGGTTGATCAGCGCTCTCGCCAAAGATACGCGCTGCTGTTCGCCGCCGGACAGCTCGTAAGGATGCTGCTTTGCCTTATGGGCAAGGTTCATCATTTCGAGCACCTCCGGGACACGCTGCCGGATGGATTTATTGGACTGGTCGGTGACGCGCATCGCAAAGGCGACGTTGTCGTACACCGTCATGTCCGGTATCAGGCGGAAATCCTGAAAGACAACGCCGATACTGCGGCGGAATTTCGGGATCTGCCTGTTTTTTAGCTTATTTAAGTTGAAGCCGTTGACGATAACCTGTCCCGAAGTCGCGACCGCTTCCCGCAGCAGCAGCTTCAGAATCGAGGTCTTGCCGGCGCCGGACGAGCCGACGACAAAAGCAAATTCGCCCTGATTTACACGCAGATTGACATTGTGTAAGGCCTCGGTTCCATTTTCATACTGAAATGAAACGTCGATCAGGTCTATCATGTTTGTATCATTCCTTTGGTTTGGTTATTTTGCCGAATTGACCGCGACCATTCCCCCGGTCGGATCAATTTCCCCCATGTTTTCTGCAGGGCTTTCAGGTGCCCGCCAGAATTCTTACATCCCAAACACGCGTTTCCCCAATTATGTCTCCTTTTTTAGCAAGGCAACATATTAAATTTTTTCCCCTAAACATAGCAAATCGATTTCCGCAGGCAATAAGCCCGCGGAAATCGCAGACATTCCATCAGAACTTTGTGGGGCTCGAATTCAGGTATTTCTTGACCATCAGGGCAATCTTGAAGATGATCGCATGGTCAAATTCGCGCAGATCCAGACCGGTGAGCTTTTTGATCTTCTCCAGTCTGTAAACAAGCGTATTGCGGTGCACGAACAGCTTTCTCGAGGTCTCCGAGACATTCAGGTTGTTCTCAAAGAATTTGTGAATCGTGAAGAGGGTCTCATGGTCGAGAGAATCGATCGAACCGGTTTTGAATACCTCTTTGAGGAAGGTTTCGCAGAGGGTGGTCGGCAGCTGATAGATCAGGCGGGCAATGCCCAGATTGTCATAGCTGACAATCGACTGGTCGGTATCAAATACCTTGCCGACTTCCAGAGCGACCTGCGCTTCCTTGAAGGAACGAGCCAGGTCCTTGATGCCGACGACGCTGGTGCCGATGCCGACGATCGCTTTGGTATAAAACTCAGAGCTGAGGGTGTCGACGATCGAACGGGCCAGCTTCTCCAGGTCCTTGGAATCGATGCCGGCCTTGATCTCCTTGATCAGGACGATATCGCTTTCACTGATATTGAAGACAAAGTCCTTCTGCTTATCCGGGAAGAGATTCTGGATAACATCGTAAGCGGAAACGTCGTTGGTGGAAACCACGCGGACCAGCAGCGCAACGCGGGTGACGTCCACGTTGAAGTGGAGCTCCTTCGCCTTGGTGAAGATATCGCCCGGGAGGATGTTGTCCAGGACAACGTTTTTGATGAAGTTGTTGCGGTCGTATTTTTCGTCATAATACTGCTTGATGCTGGACAGGGAGATCGCCAGAATCTGTGCGTACTGCCCTGCGAGCTCGTCGGTGCCCTCTACGAACACCGCGTAGTCCGCCTTGATATGCGGGCCGAAGGGCTTATAGGTATAGCCGTCGCGCACAAAAAGGTCGTGAGATTCGCCAAAATCCACCGAGTAGTAATCCCCGGTCGTACCGATTTTGGAAAGTTCGCTGCAGGCGATGATGGATGCATTCTCGTCAATTACGCCGATCACGCGGTCAATCGCATCGCGCATCTGATGGACAACGCCCTGGAAAAGCCGGTTTGACATAGTTTTTTACCCCTTTACCCTTGTTTATTCGATTTGAGCTGCCGGCAGTGCGTTTCACCCTCTGCCTGACAAATCACATAAGAATCTGCTCTAATTATACAGCATATCTGACAAAAAATCAAGGCATAATCACAATTATCCGCAAAAAATGTTTTCAAACCGCAAAAGATTGCAAATCGATTACAATTCGTATCTAAATTGTAACATATTTAGGGCTCGGAAAGTGTTAAGCAGATGTAAACTTTGTCGAATATCCATATTTTTACACCAATCCGTGCCCTATTATATGGAAGAAAAGTTTTTGGGCGGAAAAAACGGACATCTGATAATCCAGATGTCCGTTTTTCCGGGAAATATTTATGGGGGAGATGTCAGTCAATTTCAGCATGGGCATCCAGGTCTTCCAACACATAGATGTCCACTTCGCGTACGCCATACTGCATACAGGTGTTGTAAGAATTCATATACTGGTCGACCAGAATCCGTCCGGAGAGCATCGCGCCGCCAGTGTCCGCGGCAATGGCATAGCCATAGTCCCAAGAACCGTCCTTGGTCTTGATGTAAAGCTTGGTACCGTAAGGGATGATACTCGGATCAACCGCTACATACCCTTCCGACAGGTACCGGCCGGTGGCTCCGTAAACGCCTTCAGTTGTTGTATATGCAGTTCCGAGGCCTGATATGACTTTCACAGCCTGCTGCGGAACCCCATTTTCATCAAATGTCAGCCATTCGGGTTCTTCCAGATAATCAACCGGCGCATCCTTGTCGCCGATCTGTGCACGGCCATTGGTGACCGCTTTGGTTACCGTCTCGCCTACGACCTCGTCGCTGACCAGCTGTCCGTCCACATATGTCCTGCGGTGTTCAACTGTTTTCGCGCCGTCGTCGCCCTGGGCGAAGACCTTCATCACACCTTCCCGCAGATAACGGGTCGGCTCAAAATCATACTGCCAGTCGATTACTTCGTCAGTCAGATAATTTTCGTACGTTACACGGGAGACGCGGATCGTTTCACCGTCTTTGACCAGTTCGTCCAGGCCAAGCGAAACCAGGTCGTTTTCACCGACCGTAACACCGGCTTCTGCCAGAACCTCGCCGACAGTCGTCTCCTCAGGGCGGAAAGAAACCGGCGTCCGTTCACCGTCCGCCTCGACGATGCAGGAATCAGCACGGGTGATCGTGACTGTATAAACATCGCGGCTGGTATTTTCCACCGTATAGAAATCGTCTTCATACAGAACCTTTCCGGCCTGCTGCATTGCTTTTTCCACAGAACCAGTGGCGGAGTAAATCAGTTCTGTCTCACCGCTGTCCTGAATATAAAAAAGATATTGTGTTTCCGCCGCGCCGTCCATGACGTTCATCATCAGGACGCCGGCAAACATGACGCAGATCATTCCGGAAATTTTGGATATTAGTCTCTTCACGTTATGTGTTCTTCCTTTCTGATTAACGGGCCGAAACCCGCCGCTCAAAAATTTTTACCATTCCGTGACAGAACGGTTGTCTTAGATATCATCCGGCAGCCACCGAACGCGCTCAGACATCCAAAACCCGACGGGGAGCGTCTGCAACTCATACTCCTCGACCGTTGCCTATATTTTAGCTGGAATCACAGAAACTGTCAAATGAACCGGAGAAATGGTTTTTGTATATTTTGACTACCTTTCTTAGCAAAATAAGAATTTACAGCGTGTTAATTTTAAATGTAACAGCTTGTGAAACGGTCTGTTACGTCATAGTAACATTTTGTTTCGCTGAATGTAACAAACGTGATTTTTATATGTTCAAAGATTGTACTTTTAAAAAACTGGAGAAAAACTGTGGATATTTTCAATTTTGCGGCATTTGGATTATACAAATAGTATAGTGCGTTTTCGGCCGGCATTTGCAGAAAATTCATCTGTTTCTTCTTGCTTTTTGCCATAAATATGGTAATATGGAGATGAGGTCAAACAGCACTTTCAGCTGATTTGTGTTTTTTCTGCATGTTAAATGGAAAGGATGGTTGCTCCATGATTTTGGAAAACTATTATGAAAATCCCGAAATCCTTCACCTGGGAACGGAACCGAACCGGGCGTATTATATCCCCTGCGAGGATGCAAGCGAAGCGATGGACGGGTTTCGGGAATCCTCGTCCCGTTTTATCCTGCTAAACGGCGACTGGAAGTTTAAATATTTTGATTCGGTGCGGAAGGTGGCGACCGAATACTGGAACGAGGACTGCGACGATTTTGACACGATCCCGGTGCCGTCCGTCTGGCAGGCTTACGGCTATGACCGCCATCAGTACACCAATATCCGTCTCCCCTTCCCTTACGACCCGCCTTATGTGCCGCTGGACAACCCCTGCGGCATCTACCGAACCAGCTTTTCGGTGGCCGATCCGGACAGCCGGTATTATCTGAACTTTGAGGGCGTCGACTCCTGCATGTACGTCTGGGTCAACGGCGAATTTGTCGGATACAGCCAGGTTTCCCATTCGACCAGCGAGTTTGAGATCACCCGCTTTTTAAAGGAAGAAGAAAACACCCTGACCGTGCTGGTGCTCAAATGGTGCGACGGCAGCTACCTTGAAGACCAGGACAAGCTGCGGATGTCCGGCATCTTCCGGGATGTTTATCTGCTGCGGCGTCCGAAAGAACACCTGCGCGATCTGACCATAAAAACCATTTTGGAAAACAATTATACCAAAGGCACCCTGCAGGTCGGTTATGAGAACAAAGGGAACATCCCGGTCAGCTGGGTACTGTATGACACCGACGGCGCAAAGATGGGCTGCGGAAACTATGAGGCAGAAGAAGGCGGCGTCTTTTCCGCAGAGGTCGAAGCTCCGCTGCTCTGGAACGCGGAACACCCGAACCTCTATACTCTGCTGATCCATGCAGGCGAAGAATATATCTGCCAGCGGGTCGGCTTCCGGGAAATCAAGATCGAAGACGGCGTCGTTTTGTTAAACGGCAAGCCGATCACCTTCCGCGGCGTCAACCGGCACGACTCTGACCCGGTCAAAGGGTACGCCGTCAGCGAGGAGGACATCCTGCGGGACCTGACCATCATGCGCCAGTACAACATCAACGCCGTCCGCACCAGCCATTATCCCAATGCGCCGGTTATGGCGGAGATGTGCGACCGGCTGGGCTTTTATCTGATCGCGGAATCGGACGTGGAGTGCCATGAGGTCACCTTTGCCAACGGCAGCAAGTCCGATTATAAGGAAGATTATCCGCTGATGGCGACCGACCCCATGTGGGCGGAATCCATCCTCGACCGGGTACAGCGCAACGTCATCCGGGACAAAAACCATCCGTCCGTCCTGATCTGGTCGCTGGGCAATGAAGCCGGCTGGGGCATCTGCTTTAAGAAAGCTGCCCGCTGGGTCAAGGAATACGATGATACAAGACTGGTCCACTATGAGGGCGAAAACTGGGGCGTCGGAGAATACGAGGATTATAAGGAAGAACTCTGCGACATCGACCTGCGCAGCCGGATGTATCCCCCGCTGTCCTTTATCCGCGAGTACTGCGAGAACCCCGAAAACAAAAAACCGCTGATCCTCTGCGAATATATCCATGCCATGGGCAACGGCCCCGGAGACGCGGAGGACTACTGGCAGCTGATCCAGCAGTATCCGAACTTCTGCGGCGGTTTTGTCTGGGAATGGTGCGATCACGCGGTGTTCATGGGACGGACCAATGAAGGCAAGGCGAAATATTACTACGGCGGCGACTTCGGCGAGTTCCCTCACGACGAGAACTTCTGCATGGACGGGCTGGTCTATCCCGACCGGACGCCTTCCGTCGGGCTGGAAGAATATAAAAATGTCATCCGCCCGGTAAGAGTCAGCAGAGACTGCGACGGCAGCTTTGTCTTCCAGAACCTGATGGACTTCGTCGGGACGGAAGAGTACCTGCGGGTCGAATACGAGATCACCGAGGACGGCATCCTGGTCGGCGCAGGCGAAATCGAGCTGCCCGATGTGGCGCCCCATCAGAGCCGCGCATTCTTCCTCGAACTGCCGGAATGCGACAGCGAAACGTTGGCGGTACGGTTTATCTATAAGCTCAAAGAGGCGACCGAGCTGCTGGACGAAGGGCATGAGCTGGGCTTTGACCAGATCATCCTGCGGGAAGGAAATCCCGCTGAGCAGCGGCTGGCGGAGCTGTACCCCGATCTGGGCGACGAAGAGGCGGATATCGCGGTCAGCGAGGACGACGACTTTGTTATCCTGCGCGGCGGCAGATTCCGCTATGTCTATTCCAAGGCCACCGGCACCTTCACCGAAATGGTCTGCGACCAGCGCACTATCCTGTCTCGGCCGATGGAGCTGAACATCTGGCGCGCGCCGACCGACAACGACCGGGAAATCCGGGTCGAGTGGGAAGGCTGCGGCTATGACCGGCCGATTACCCGCGCTTATGAGACGGACGTCTACATGGGCATCGGCGAGGTCAACCTCTGCACCAAGCTCTCGATGGCGCCGGTTTATATCCGCAAGCTCCTGGACATCGAAATCGAATGGACGGTACACGCCGACGGACGGATCGAGTGCTTGCTCCACGCCGACCGCAACCCTGTCTTCCCCTTCCTGCCCCGGTTCGGCATCCGGATGATGCTGCCCAGAGAGATGGACGAGGTCGAGTATTATGGCTATGGGCCGAACGAGAGCTATATCGACAAGCATCGCTCCAGCTGGCTGGGCGTGTTTGACGCGACGGTCGATGAACTGCACGAGGATTACCTCAAGCCCCAGGAAAACGGCAGCCACTATGGATGCAGCTACCTGACCATCGGCGATGAGCGGACGGCGCTGTTTATCTCCTCCGATTCCTTCTCCTTCAACGCTTCCCGGTATACCCAGGAGGAGCTGACAAAGAAGGCGCATAACTTTGAACTGGAGGAAAGCCCTTATACCGTCCTCTGCGTCGACTATAAGGTCAGCGGCATCGGCTCCAATTCCTGCGGCCCGGAACTGCTCCCGCAGTACCGGCTGGATGAAGAGGAGTTTACCTGGAACTTTACGATCACGCCGGTTTCTTTCGAGGAATGAGCTGTTCAAAAATAGGATGAGTAAAAATATAAACCAATACGCTTATGCAGAAGCATTTACCTGACTAAAAAGCTGCTGTTTTGGAAAAAGCGTAAATTGCAAGCGGTATGTCCTTACCGGATAGCTTTGCGATTACCGCGGTGGGATGAGGGCATCCCACCCTACTGATGTAAAAGTGGACGTATGAATATACGGTAGGGCGGGATGCCCTCATCCCGCCGTTTTTCCCACCCTCTCCGGCCTACGGCCACCTCTCCCAAAAGGAGAGGCCTTGGCAACATTCGGGTAGATGCAGGATTGACCGGCATTTGTGAAGCTTTCCGTCTTTGCCAGCTGCTGCTAAGCGGCGAGGCTCATTACCACTTTGGGGACGAGCTGCGTTTTCCTGCGGAAAACTGCCGTTAGGCTGACTGAGAGGGCTTATTTCCGACTTTTTCGACAGCCTGTGAAAAATCAACGTTTTTTCTTTCGCATATGACGGTTGAAAAAAGCGAACGGTCCGCCGGCTTTTGGCCGCCGCAGGCGGGCAAAAGACCATTTCGGGAACTGTAGAAAAATCCGCGTTATTTCTTTCACATATGACGGTTGAAATAAAAGCTGCCATGTGATATACTATAAGAAAATAACTCCGAAAAATCAGTTTTCGGACAGCGGGCATCCGCAGAAAGGAACGGACTTTATGAAATACTATGTAGGCATTGATTTGGGCGGCACCTTTATCAAAGCTGGCGTCGTAGACGAAAATTACAATATTCTGGCCAAGGCAAGCGTCCCCTCTGAGGTCGACGGCAACGATGAGGGTCTGGCAGACCGCATCGCAAAGGCTGCTTCCATGGCGATGGAAGAACTGAACCTGACCATCGCTGACATCTCCGCAGTCGGCGTCGGCACTCCCGGCGCGGTCGACGCGAAGAACGGCATCGTCGTTTACGCCAACAACCTCGGTTTCCGCAACACCCCTCTGGGCAAATATCTGGAAGACCGCCTGCACACCTCTGTTTATCTGGAAAATGACGCCAACGTCGCCGCTTACGGCGAAGTTCTGGCCGGCGCAGCAGCAGGCTATCAGGACGTCGTCGTTATCACCCTGGGCACCGGCGTCGGCGGCGGCATTATCATCGACGGCAAGATCTACACCGGCTTCAACGGCTTCGCGGGCGAGCTGGGCCATATGGTCGTCGAATACGGCGGCAGACAGTGCACCTGCGGCAGAAAAGGCTGCATCGAGGCGTATGCTTCCGCGACCGGCCTGATCAACATGACCAAGGAGGCCATGGAGGCGCATCCCGAATCCGCTATGTGGAAGATCGCGCCCACTCTGGACGCTGTCAACGGCAAGACCGCTTATGACGGCATGCGTGCAGGCGACCCCGCAGCAATCGAAGTCGTCGATACTTATCAGAACTATCTGGGCGCAGGCCTGACCAACTACATCAACATCTTCCAGCCGGAAGTCCTGCTGATCGGCGGCGGCATCTGCAAGGAAGGCGAGACCCTGCTTGCTCCTCTGCGCGCGTACATCGAAAAGGAAGCGTACTCCATCGAAGGACAGCCCACCTGCCGTCTGGACGTCTGCAAACTGGGCAACGACGCGGGCACTATCGGCGCTGCCATGCTGTGGAAGCTGCACGAATAAGCCATTGAATCAAATTGTGCCGGGAGAATCCGTTGGCAGTATTTGACAACAGGCGCAATGTTGTCGAGCGTTGATGCCGGTTGCGAAGACTGCGAGGTATCGAGCAGTCCTGTGCAGGTTAGTGCGGGAAAGTCAGGTCGCGGCGAAAAAAAGCGGTCCGTGACCGCCCGTCTGGATGTCTGCAAACTGGGCAACGACGCAGGCACCATCGGCGCTGCCATGCTGTGGAAGCTGCACGAATAATTCCTTTTTGCTTATCAGAAGTTCCATAGTGGTATCATGCGGCGGGATGATTCATCCCGCCGTGTTGTGATACAGAAAGAGTATCTTTGGAGGTCCATGTTCATGTCATTTCTGGAACCGCTGACGCTGTTTTGTCAGCAGCACGAGATTTCCTGCCGGAAGGATACGCCGATGCGGGATTATACGACCTTTCGGGTCGGCGGAAAGGCGCGTTTTTCGGCGCTGCCGTCGTCTGTGGAGGAACTGAAAGTGCTTTTGCAGTATCTGCATGAGCATGAAATCGCGCCGGTCTGGTTCGTCGGCAGAGGTTCCAACCTGCTGGTATCGGACAACGGGCTGGACGGCGTCGTTGTCTTCACCTGGGGACTGTCCGGGCTGGAGACGGTGGGGAACACCATCATTGCCGACGCAGGCGTGGGAATGAACTCCCTCTGCCGCGCGGCAGAAGCGGAAAGCCTGACGGGACTGGAATTTGCGTTCGGCATTCCCGGAACGGTCGGCGGCGGTGTGTATATGAACGCCGGAGCCTACGGCGGCGAACTGCGGGATGTGATCCTCTGGGCGGAATATCTGGACGCAGAAGGGAATCTCCACCGGCTGGAGCGGGATGAACTGGCGCTCTCTTACCGGCAGAGCGTTTTTTCCGCGCATCCGGACTGGTGCATCGTCCGCGCCGCTTTCGGCCTGAAAAAGGGGAACCGGGAAGCGATCGGCGAGCGGATGGTGGAGCTTCTCGGCAAGCGTCGGGAAAAGCAGCCGCTGGAATACCCCAGCGCCGGTTCGACCTTCAAGCGCCCTGAGGGAGCCTTTGCGGGCGCACTGATCGAGCAGTGCGGCCTGAAAGGCGCACGGGTCGGCGACGCCTGCGTCAGCGAAAAGCACGCCGGTTTTATCGTCAACCTCGGCAAGGCCACCTGCGCCGACATCGAAGCCCTCATTGCCCAGGTCCAGCAAACCGTCAAGCGCGAAACCGGTTTCACCCTGGAGCCCGAAGTAAGGAAGCTCGGTATGTAGGAGTTACGTCCCGCTTTTTGAAAAGAAGCTGCGCTGTCTTGCAGACAGCATCAAAAACTTTCCTGTTCGCGACGTTCGCTCCGGCTACGCCATCCGCTCGTTCGTAATGGTCTTTAACTGACTGAACGCGCCGGGTAGCTGGGTAATTGTCGTACGCGCTGAACAGGAATAGTTTCGTCTGGCTGAAAAACAAAGCTTTTGACAGTACCACCTTCCCGGCGCGTTCGCTCACGCCGGTTTAAGTACGAACGAGGCCGTCGGTACGCGGCCGATCATCGCGGACAAGAAAGTTTTTGCCCAGCTTTTTTCAAAAAGCTGGAAGAGGTGGGGAAGATGGATTTTTTGATTGTAACGGGGATGTCCGGGGCGGGAAAATCCCGGGCAATGGACGCGCTGGAGGACATTGGTTTTTACTGCGTGGACAATATGCCGCCTCAGCTGATCGGTCGGATAGCGGATATTTCGCTGGCGGCAGGCGGAAAACTGGACCGGATTGCCGTGGTGACGGATATGCGCGGCGGCGATATGTTTTACGGGCTGTTCCGTGAGATGGACGCCATGAAGGACGAAGGGCTTTCCTATAAAATGCTGTTTCTGGACGCGTCCAATACCGAGCTGATCCGGCGGTATAAAGAGACGCGCCGCCGTCATCCGCTGGCCGATTCGGTGCCGGGCGGACTTTCGGCGCAGATTGCGGCTGAACGGATGGCGCTGACTGAGGCGAAGGAACGGGCAGACTATGTGATCGACACGACCTGCATGTCGGCGTCCGAACTGCGGAAACGGCTGAACGCGATCTTTGCCACCGATATCCGCAGCGCGATGCTGGTCGGCGTCATGTCCTTTGGGTTCAAGCACGGCCTGCCGAGCGAGGCCGACCTTGTTTTTGACGTCCGCTGCCTGCCGAACCCGTTTTATGTCCCGACCCTGAAGGACCATACCGGTCTGGAGCAGCCGGTGCGGGATTATGTGATGAACGCGCCGGAGTCGGTCGAGCTGCTCCGCAAGCTCAAGGAATTGGTGGAGTTTCTGGTTCCGCTCTACCAGAAGGAAGGAAAGACCCAGCTGATGATTGCGGTCGGCTGCACCGGCGGCCATCACCGCAGCGTGACCTTTGCCGAGTACCTCTATGAGGATCTGGCGGCGAAGGGCTTCAACGTCCGCATCAGCCACCGCGATATCGAGAAATGAGGGAGTCCCCGTGTCTTTTTGTCAGGATGTCAAGCAGGAAGTGATGAAAAACCCGCTGCGGGAGTTCCATTGCCGCGGCGCGCTGGTTTATGCCGTGCTCAAACTGAGCAAATCCTTCCCGCAGGAACCGACCATCTTTACGACCGAAAACCGCGAGCTGGCGGAAGAGGTCGCGACGATGCTGGCGGAACTGGGCGCAATCGTCGATATCCGGCGGGATCTGCACCGGCTCAAAGGCGATACCGAGGTCTATTCCGTTGCCATTGAGCATGAAAATACCCGGCAGCTGCTGCAGGAATACTACCATCTGGGCCGGTCGCCGCTGACAAAGGACTTCGTCGAGCGGAGCTGCTGCAAAGCGGCGTTTCTGCGGGGACTTTTTCTGGCTTATGGCTCGATGACCAACCCCGAAAAGGAGTACCATCTGGAGATAAACGCCCTCACTCCGATGTTCGCCGAGGAGATTCACGCCTTGGCCGTCCAGTGCGGCATCCGGTTCAAGATGGCAAGGCGCAAGGGCTGCGAGATCCTCTATATAAAGGAAAGCGAACAGATCGAGGACTTCCTGACCCTGATCGGCGCGTCGACTTCCAGCATGAAGCTGATGGAAATAAAGGTCATGAAGACGGTGCGCAACCACGTCAACCGCACCACCAACTGCGAGACCGCCAACCTCGGCAAGACCATCTCCGCCGCGTCCGCGCAGGTGCAGGATATCCGTTTTATCGAGCAGACGGTCGGGCTGTCCTATCTCGACGAGGATTTGCAGGAACTGGCAAAGCTGCGGCTGGAAAACGAGGCGATGTCGCTGCGGGAACTGGCGGCGATGCTTTCCACCCCGATTTCCCGGAGCGGTGTCAACCACCGGCTCAAACGCATCAGCGAAACTGCGGAAAAACTCCGCGAACAGGGCGTGACGGCGCCTGAAACAGAGTAAGAAAAAACCTCCGGGGAAAGCCTCGGAGGTTTTGCTGTATGTTCAGTCTTTTTTGTTTTCGCTATTTTTATGTCCCAGACCCAGCCCGAGCCGGTAAATGCCGAGGAGCAGCAGCACGATCTGCATCCCGTTCAGCACCCCCTGCAGGTAACTCTGGTCCTCAAAGGGCTGCGCCTTTCCGACCAGATACCCCAGCGCCATGCACAAAAGACCTGCCAGCAGATAAGCCCAGCCGCTGCGCATCAGTTTCTGCCCGTCGGGAAGTGATTCCTCTTTGCTGCGGATGTTCCACGCGGCGATAAACAGCGCCAGCGCCAGTCCGACCAGAATGAGCGGAAGCGCCGCCAGTGCAAACTCTGCAATCTTTTCCATAATCATTCCTCCATATTATTCGCGGATATTCCGTTCTTTGGCGATCTTTCTGCTCATTTTCCAGACCCGTCTGCTGCCGCTCAGCAGGCAAATCCCCAGCAGCAGGCAGATCAGTCCGCACCAGAAGTTTAGCGGGCTGTCCGCCGCAAAAGAGAGGCTGATGTTATTCAGCCCGATGGCAAACTCCATCAGCGTCAGGGAGAGCAGCAGCGCGCCGACCCGTTTCAGGTGCTTCAGCCGGGAATCGAGGTCGGAAAAGAGGTCGAACGCGCCGTCCTCCGCCTTTCTGCGGAAGATGGCCCAGCGCTGGTAGGTGCAGACCAGTTCCGCGCCGGTCTCCTCCATGAACTGGATGTAGCTTTCGCTCTCCGGATGGGAAGGGAGATGGTCGAGAAGCTCCTGCCGGTAGATGTATTCGCCGGGCGTTCCCGTCTGGAAATAATACTGAAACGGCCGGATGTAGGAGAGATTGTACCCCTTTGCCGCCATCTCGTTGTACCAGGCCTCTTCCTTGTCGAAATCCCAGGCCCACCACTGCTTCCAAACCTTTTTGATCATAGTCCTCCTCCTTTCAGCCAGCGCGCGGTCAGCTGCTGTCCGTTGCGCAGCAACTCCGCCAGCCGCTCCATCTCACGCAGGACAGCTTCGCGCCCCGCGTCGGTAATCTGGTATTCCTTTTTGCGGCTGTTCTTTTCGCCGGGCAGCGCCTTGATCCACCCTTTATCCAGCAGGGTGTTCAGCGCGCCGTACAGCGTCCCCGCCGCCAGCCGCACCCGTCCGCCGCTCAGCTGTTCCGTGTTCTGCATGATGCCGTACCCGTGCATCGGCTGGTCGAGCGAGAGCAGGATGTAATAGACCGCCTCGGTCAATGCGATTGATTCCATCTGACCCCTCCTGTCTGATTTCGGCTTCCGTTATATCTGGATTCGTTATATCGGGTTCCGACATATTTATTATAACGGCGGCCGATATATTTGTCAAGAGAAAATGCAAATATTTTGGAAATATATTGACAGCAGGAAAAGAATGTGTTATCCTCTAATTAGTTGATGCAGCAACTATTTCGATCAATCAGAGAAAGGAGATGGCCCATGGACCCGAGCAGACGCCAGATCACGAAAATTGCCCGCAATGCTTCCCATTTTGCCCAGTCGCAGGCCAAGGAAGTGGGGCTGGGCGCCAGCGAATACGAGGTGCTCCACTGCATCCGCAAAAATCCCGGCATCTGTTCCGATGAGGTCTGCCGGAAGCTGTACCGGGAAAAGAGCGCCGTCGCCCATATGGTGGCAGGGCTGGAGCGGAAGGGCTTTGTGACCCGGCAGCCGCACCCGGACGACAACCGCAGGCGGCAGATTTACGCCACCGAAAAGGCGGACAGCCTCAAGGATTCCCAGGCGGCGCTGGAGGCGTTTTATTACGCCTGGCTGCTGGAGGATATTCCGGAGGAGGAGAAGCGTGTTTTCCTGCAGGTGCTTGACACGCTCTATCAAAAGTCCAAATCCGAGCGGAAGACGGACTACCAGACCCTTTCCGCCCGCGTGCAGGAAAAATAAACCGGCAGGCTTCACGCCGGGCATAAATGAAAAGAGGAATTTCTATGTGGGCAGTATACGCACTTTTATCCGCGGTCTTTGCGGCGCTGACGTCGATTCTGGCGAAGATCGGCATCACCGGCGTCAATTCCACCCTTGCGACGGCGATCCGCACCGCTGTCGTCCTGATCATGGCCTGGGGGATGGTGTTCATCACCGGCACCCAGAACGGCATCAAGGATATCGGCCAGAAGAGCTGGCTGTTTTTGGTCCTGTCGGGGCTGGCGACCGGCGCGTCCTGGCTGTGCTATTACAAGGCGCTGGAGATGGGCGAGGTCAGCAAGGTCGCGCCGATCGACAAGCTGAGCATCGTCTTCACCCTGATCCTTGCCTTTGTTTTCCTGCACGAGACCGTCTCGGTCAAGTCGATCATCGGCGGCATTTTAATCGCGGCAGGAACGCTGTTCATGGTACTATAATTTTCCCTTGCAACGGCTGTGGCTTTGTGCTACAATAAATGAAAGGAAACCTGTCCGTTTCTGTCAGATTTTGACAGAATGGTTTTCTGCATTATTTGTGGCGCAGCGGGCTGCAGTCCCGGACGGCGCTCGGAAAGGAGAACAGAGATGGACCTTCTCGCTATTTTGGAGGAGATCGTAAAAGGCATGGCGGAATACGCAATCGTCCTTTTCGAGATCGTCGGTATTATTATCATCACCCTGGCAGGCGCCCAGGGCGTGTACAATTTCGTTCGGCGCGACCCCTTGACCCGGCTCAAGCTGGCAAAGGGGATGGCCATGGGGCTGGAATTTAAGCTGGGCAGCGAGATTCTGCGTACGGTCGTTGTCCGCGACCTGTCGGAGATCGCGATTGTCGGTGCGATCATCCTGCTGCGGGCTGCGCTGACCTTCCTGATCCACTGGGAGATCAAGAACGAGGAAGAAGAAGCCAAGGCGCTGGACGAGCCGCCGGTTCATGAAAAGCATAAATAAATCAGAGGATGCTGAAACGGCCTGCCGGGAAAACCGACAGGCTGTTTTCTTTGCAAAAAAATCTCCCTCACAGCCGTGAGGGAGATGCAAGGATGCTGTTTTAGTTGGAGGAGGACGCGGTGCCGGCGGTGCTGACTTTGGTGTCGGAAGCATAGCTGCTGCCGCTGCCCATGGTCACGGTGACGACAAAACCGCCTTCGTTGGTGCCGGAAACGGTGTATTCCTTGCCCTGTGGGATGGGAATTTCGGTGGTGGTGCCGCCGCTGGGAACGTAGTAGATCAGGTAATCGGCGCCGGTTTCGGACACGAAGTTATAGGGGTTGTCCTGGCCGTGGAGCCGGAGCATATCGATATATTCCTCCAGGCAGTAGTTCCCCTTGGTCAGGGCTTCCGCGTGGACCTTGCCGATATAGCGGAAATGCCAGGGCTCATAAGCCATGCCGGTGACAGCGGTTTTGCCCTCGGGATAGCGGATGATGAAGCCGTATTTGTAGCAGTTCTCGATCAGCCAGGAATAGCTTCCGGTGCCGTCCAGATAAGCGGTGCCGGCGGCGGAATTATAGGACAGGTCGAGGGCGTAGCCGGAATGATGCTCGCTGTAGCCGGCCTTGGCGACCGTCTCGGAGGTGTCGGTGCCGTTTTTGGCCAGGTCGTTGTCGTACATCTTCTGCTGATCATCGACGTTGCGGTAGGCGCTGGAGACCATGACCGAGCTGATGCCGCTCTGGGTCTGGAACGCCGCCATCATTTCGTTCATGCCGGTGACGACCTCCGGTTTGGCGTACATCTCCGCGACCAGCAGCGAATAGGATTTATTCTTATTGCCCCAGAAGATCTGAAGGTCTTCGACCTCGCTCTGGTAGCCGTGGGTCGAATTGATGAGGATCAGCTCGCCCTGGTTTTCGTCCGCCTGGGTCATCTGGATGTTGCTGTAGACGAGGGCAGGCTGCGAGCTTTCGGCGGAGCTGGAATCGGTATCCGATACAGTGGAAGAAATCTGGGAAGAATTTTTTTCCTTGCCGTCCCCGGTCAGGGCACCGATTCCTTTGGAAATCAGCCGGACGATGCCGGTGATCAGCAAAATAAACAGAACTATTGTGACGACGGCTCCCGCAATCAGGATAATCAGGTTGCGGACATTGATGCTCTTGCGGCGTCTTCGGACTTTACGGCCTTTGGAAGAATACGACACTTGACTTCACACCTTTCAGCGGAACAGCTCCGCAAATGGTTAAAAATATGATTGGAAACACTGTGAGCAAAAAACTGCGTACAGAAATACATTATAGTCTTAGTATAGCACATTCATAAGAAATTCGCTACTGTTTTCTGATATTTTGTCGTAAAGCGGCAAAAACGACGCCTGCTTTCATGCACTTTTTCAGAAAAATGGCGGCAGCTTTTCCGTACCCGGTCGGAATCAGCCGAAAAAGCGGGGATGACGGTCACAATATCTTGTGGTCATCGGGAAAAGAAGTATTCCACTCTTTCAACATCTGGGATGTTGAGAAGTTTTTCAGGAATTGTACGGAAAAGGGCGGAATTTCAGGATTCTTGCGTCTGTTCCCCGGAAACCGCCGTCTCATTCGGTGGAAAACCGGAAATCGGGGACGGTGGAATGTTTACAACCCGGTGGAAAGTGTGGAAAACGTGTATTTTTTCGCCGGATTGTACAATTTGTAAAATCTGAGAAAAAACAGTCGGGAAAAAGCGCGGAAACGGAAAATTTCCCGCAAGATTTCTGTGAAAAAAGCTGAGCACGGATATTCGGACCGATTTTTTTCTGTCACGGGTTATTCACAGGAAAAGGCTTGCAAATCGCGGCTAAATATAGTATAGTGGAAAAGTGCAGCCGGTTATTTCCGCCGCCGGTAGCTTTGCGGCGTCAGGATCCGGATCCGCAGCCCCTTTTTCCGGGCGTATCGGATCGTGTAGGCCGTACCGCCGCGCGGAGCACCGCTGTACACCCCGATCAGCAGGGAGGAGCGGTCGACCATATACCGGTCCCGCAGGAAATATCCGCCTTTCTGGATATGGGGCAGGAGGGTGCGCACTTCGTCGGATTTTTCGAGGAGGCTCTCATAGCGCTGCAGCCAGTCCGCGCTCCAGCCGTCGGTCTGCTCCGGGAATGGCACCACGGCGATCAGGCGGATCCAGGGGTACTGCTGGCGGAGTGACGCCGTCAGTTCTCCGGCCAGAATATCGGTGCCCTGCGCCATCCCGCAGTAAAAGGTATCGTAGCCCTCCTCGACAGCCTCGACAATGGCCGCGCTGATATCCAGCCGCAGATCGTCCATCCGGACGCCGGAAAAGCGGTCGGGGCGGTGGCCTGTAAAACAGGCGCTGTGGGAACAGCCGTCCCGGGAAGACGGCGCGTTTTGCTGCATATGCAGCCCTCCTTTGGGAAATTTTTACAATATTACAGAAATCGTTACCAGGGCGCGGTGCGCCGGAAACGGAAGGAAGCAACATAACATGGAATTTCTAAAACGGACCTGGGCGGAGATCGATCTGGACGCCCTTCATCAGAATATAGCGGAGATCAGAAAGGTGATTCCGGCCGACACCGGCATCATCGGGGTCGTCAAGGCGGACGCTTACGGCCATGGGGACTGGTACATCGCCTCGGAACTGAGCAAGCTCGGCGTGCATTTCTTCGCCGTCTCCAACCTGGAGGAAGCCCTCTCCCTGCGCCGGAAGGAGATCGAAGGGAATATCCTGATCCTCGGCGTCACGCCCTGCACAAGGGCAGCCGACCTCGCCCATTACGGCATCACACAGGCGGTTTATTCCTCCGAATATGCCCGGAAGCTGAGCGATGCAGCGGTAAAAGCCGGGGTCACCATCCGCTGCCATATCAAGCTGGACACCGGCATGGGCCGGATCGGCTTTATCGTCCGGGAAGACATCGACCCGGTGGAAGAAATCAAGGCGGTGGCAGCACTGCCGGGACTGTCCATCGAAGGGGTGTTCAGCCATTTCTCCTCGGCGGACGACATCACCGAGGATGGGCTTGCCTATACCCGGCTGCAGCAGCAGCGGTTCGACCGGACGGTCGAGGCGCTGGAAAAAGCGGGCGTTCATTTCCGCTGCCGCCATCTGCAAAACTCCGCCGGTATCGAAAACGAACGGAGCTGCCACTATAACTATGTCCGCGCGGGCATCATCATGTACGGTATGCCGGTCGACACAAGAGAAGGCTGCGCCCTCGACCTCCATCCGCTGCTCTCCATCCGCTCGGTGGTTTCGATGGTCAAAACCCTGCCCGCGGGCAACTGCATCAGCTACGGCCGCCATTATACGACCGAGGGCGACCGCCGGATCGCGACCATCCCCATCGGGTACGCCGACGGGTATCTGCGCTGTATGTCCGGCAAGGCCAGCGTCCTGATCCGCGGCAAGCGCGCCAGAGTCATCGGCAACGTCTGCATGGACCAGATCATGGTGGACGTCACCGGCATCGAAGGAGCCGCCGCCGGGGACATCGCGACCATCGTCGGAAAAGACGGGGAAGACGCCATCACCTTTGACGAGCTGGCAGGGTATGCCGACACCATCAGCTATGAGCTGTTCTGCCTGATCGGTAAGCGGGTCCCCAGAGTCTATTTCCGCGACGGCAGGGAGGTCGGCGCAGTCAACTATCTGCTCAACGAGATTTCCATTGATATGCCGGAATGATTTTTATATGCAGTTTCGGTATTTTCCGAAAGCGTGTCCGGTTTGCGGCGGGCTGAGGGCAGCCCGCCCTACAGTATAAATGCCGCACAATATAAATATTGTAACGTTATCCGATAAAAATGGTATCGATGCGCAGATGGTCATCATCCTGTATCTATCCAAGTGCCGTCAA